>BBPT01000006.1 GCA_000829755.1 Parachlamydiaceae bacterium HS-T3 | reverse complement strand
CCATTAAATCTTCCTTTGGTCATGATCTTTGCTCCTTATAAAGCACAGAATCATACACTACATTCATTAAAATTTAAATTAGTGGGATAGACTCTTCATTGAATAAACAAAATGACTATAGCTAATTAAATCAGGAAAATCTCTTTTTAAATATCTACAAACATATTCGTAAAAGTGCTGAAATGTTCGATAATTCGATTGGTGAAATAAAATAACAATTGTCATCATTCCAGGAATCGATCATTTGGACTTAGGCCCTCGCTTCGTTTTGCCATTATCAATGAGATGGTTTATTCCATTCTTGTTTAAGGGACTTCCAAAATCATCTCCACTGCAATATAATAAGGGTTAAATCCATTTTGACCTCTCGTGATAAACACTCTTGTTGGTAAGCAAATGTTTTAAATCATGAAGAGGTCTTTTGTCATCACATCTTACCCACTTTAGGTAATTTTCAAGAATCATTGACAACTTGAATTTTGATTTATCTTATTGAAAATCAAATAAATAAATTCAAAACACAGGTTACTAGCACTTTTTCTTTTTTTATGACCGAGGCAAAGCCCATAATTTGAGAATCTCTTTCCGCATAGAAAATGTAGCCATTGTCAAAAACTTTGCGTAGGTCTGCCTTACGCTTTTCAAGAGAAAAAAGAGGGAACTGAGTTGGGGATGCAAGATGAGGGATGCTATCTAGCTCTAAAAGTAGCAAAGCAAAATCTTCCAAGTTGGCAGATTGATTTGCTACTCTAATCATGGTATCCAATTTATACAGAAGCCAGGGTCACTACTTCAGGTTCCTTATTAGCATAACGAGCAGCTTGGAGAGAAAAAAGGTAAGCGTATTCGCTATCTTTTTTTGAAAGTAGCTCCTCATGACTCCCCTCTTCAATCAGCTGGCCTCCTTTCAATACAAGAATCCGGTCAGCCATACGTACCGACCCTAAACGATGTGTGATAAAAAAAGTGGTTTTATTGGCCGTATTTTCTGCAAATTTTTGAAATACCCAGTGTTCACTTTTCGGATCCAAAGCTGCTGTTGGCTCATCCAAGATCAAAATATTTGCATCGCGATAGAATGCACGGGACATGGCAAGCTTCTGCCATTCGCCGCCAGAAAGAGAAGTTCCTCCAAATTCTTTGCAAAGCATGGAATCAATTCCTTTTGGCAATTTGGAAATAACAGAGTCAAAGCCACCTTTTTTTGCCGCATGCGAAATTTCTTCGAAGTTAAAGGTCGAGCGACTAATGCCGATATTTTCTTTCGCGCTCAAGGCGTATTGGCCAAAGTCTTGAAAAACGACACTTAATATTTGCCGCCAGGAGCCTAGATCAATTTCACGCAAGTCAGTGCCATCAATTAGTATCTTCCCTTCTGTAGGATCATAGAAACGAGACAACAATTTAACTATTGTGGACTTCCCAGCCCCATTTTCACCAACGATCGCAATCTTTTTTCCTGCGGGAATAGAAAAACTCACATTGCTTAAGCCTTTCCTTCCGTCAGGATAAGAAAAAGAAACATTTTCAAAGCGAATTTCATCTTTGGGAAGCAACTTGTCAGTACGGGCTGGTTGTGGATTCATGGCTAAATAGCCAAAATTCGTTTTTAAAAATTGATCAAATCTCTCGAAAAAGAGCATTGTTTGTGCAAGCATACCAAAATCTTGAATCAATCCATTTAACTCAAGCTGAGTCATAACAAGCGCTTGTAATGCGACAACTACAGCACCAGTTGAAATACCGCCTTGTTTTGCTTGCATAATGACGAAAATAAAAATTAAAATGTTGGCAATTACTGAAAGGAGCGAGAGTCCAACAAAACCCCATGATTTCTTCCATCTCTCTAAACTGAAAGCTGCATGAAAAGAACAAGCGAGCTCTTTGTATTGATCCACAAGAAAATTACCAAACCCAAAAAGACGAATTTCCTTAGAGAACCGCTCATCCAGGGTAAGTGAGGAAAACCAGGCTAGCCGCCTAGCTTCTGGACTTCTAAAAAGTGCATCCGTCCACGTTTGTTTTTCAAACCAATAGGTAGAAATAGCATGAGGAACACAAGCTAAAAGGATAAAAATAGGCGTCCACATATTAATTGTTGATAGCACGATAAGAATTGAAATTAATGTAATTAGATCTTTTGCAAGACCTGTTATTACAAAAACAAAATTAAGTGGGCGGCGAGCCGATTCGTTCTTAAGAAATTGAATTTGATCATAAAGATTTGAGTCTTCAAAGGGAGCAAGCCCTTCTATGCTATTAGCCTTTTCCATCAAAAGAATATTGCAATGAGTTAGCGCTTTTTCATTAACACTGATCCTTATTACAGAAATAATCGGATTAATGATCGTTCCCAACGCTAGTATTCCGCCCCATCCGAGAACCAGCCCCATAGGAAAAATCCAATCAACAGATTGTGGGGAAAGAAGGTCATTTACAATCATCTGCACAATCAGCAGAGAAAAAGCTGGAATAATCCCTTGTATTAAAATTAAAAAGGCAAGAACGCTTATTTCCTTCGGCGCTGCAATAAATAATTGCTTAGTTCCCCAGAGAGTAATTCTGGTCTTTTTAAGAAATGACCATAAAATTTTTTTAAAATTCATACTAACTCATACTCTAGTTTTTTTATTTTTTCCGGTAGGTAGGTGCGGATAATTTTACAGTTGTGTTGCTTATGTGCTTCAGAGCGCTCTAAAAGCTGTTTTTTTATCCAGTCTATCGCCGTGTTAGGAAAAGTATCTGGATAACAGTGGCCCCTGCCATCATATAGATTTTTTTCACAGGGGATCTGATAAAAATAGGGAATATTAAGCTCCAGGGTATCCTTAGTCTCATAATCTGTATAGGCAGTAATGCCCAGTTTTTTTCTAATCCATGAGTCAGCTCTTTTTTTTGAATTACAGAAATTTGGCTGCTGAATTCGTCTTTGAAGATAAAAGTAAGCGCTGGTATCACGTATCACGGCTCTAGCATGAACCAAGCCCACCTCATACCACCACAACTCCATGTTCAAAAAATGAGAAGCATGCTGCGTGATTCTGTCGTAGGCAAAACAATAGCCTTCTACAATTGCCTCTATAAACTCAGATGCACTATAAAACTGACCTTTTAAAGAGGGCCTATTGTGATTAATTTCTTGAGTAATACCACTATAGGAGACTTGTAAGTCATCTGTACGATCGTTCAGCGCATAGGTAAAAAGCGATTCATATTTTTCTTTTTCTGTTGCTTACAGTGCAGAAAATTTAATTCTGTTTCTTTTGCGTTTTAAGAACTTTTGAATCAAATGAGTCGATATAATGCTTTTTCTTTCGGAAACCGGCATGGCGTAATTTTGAAACAAAGTTTCCCCGTCCAAAAGTACAGGAAAAGAAGCATAAGCCAGGATATTTTCGCAATGACCATCAGAGTAAGGGCGTCACAGACAGCCAGCAAAACCCCCATTCTCTTATAGTAGGCTTTAACATCGTCAAGTGACTGACATTCTTGGACAGGTACATAATCAAGCCACCCATATCCCTCTTTAGCGAGTTGTTTTCTGCTCCAAAGATTGAAGGGCTCAGAAAAGTCCATGGCGTGAATAAATTGTGCAAAAAGCCCATCTGGGCGTAAGTCAACTGGTTTGTAGATAAGAGTTGATTTATTGGATAGCTCAATAAGTAGAGCTTGCTGATCTCTATGTCTATCTGATGAAGAGAGAATTTTAATTTTTTGAATAGAATAAGAAGCAGGCAGATTGAAATGCTCCCTAATTTCGTTGTAGTCCAAATTAAATCTTTTCAGGCACAAAAGAAGATTAAGAAAAGAGGCTTTTATGACGCCATCTATCATTTCAAAAAGAAAAGGATACTTTTCAGTAATAGATCGGGCATGAGCAGTGTAAGTTCCCTCCTGAATAAAAAAATTAAGATATCGAGCCGATGGAGTATTACCCTTTAAAATACCTGCCTGTTTAGCAATGTGTATTTCATGAGCTACCACTGGAAGCAATATTTGATCTAATTCCTCAGCGACAGCAGAACCAAAATCGCAAAGGAAAGACTCCCGTTCTCTTGGCAAAAAGGGAAGAAGCGCAATATTTGCGTTTGCGCAAGCAATTTCTCTTTCTAAAGATGAAAGATAATATTGAGCTCTAAACGCGTCCTTAAAATGCATATACAATCCTGAGAGAACATTACTAACTTAATCCCTCAAATAGCCATATTTTGCAGCAATATTTCTACCATCTCTTCTGTCGTATGTACTTGGAATGACAGGCAAGAGAATGCCATTAATGCTTCCACGCTTTCCAGTCACGTCACGCGTGCCTGTTGCACAACATTTTGTTGAAGCTGCATTGAGTTGATAGATTTTCCAGTCAAATTTTAATGAGGTTAATTCTTTTTTGCCTGTTACATCTTGTTGCATTTTTGGCTCCTTGCTTCAGCTTGATCTAAAAGCTATAACCTAAAGAAAGATTCTTAGTCTACCTATTTTGAAAACAAATCATTCCTAATAGTGGCTAGTTATACCCGGCGCCAGGTATAATGAGGTATAAGTAATATCGAGAATCGCCCATGCGAGTGAACAGGATAGATGCTGAGACACGGCTAAAGGTAATTAATAATTTGATCAAAGAGTTGAATTATTCTTATGTTTTTTAGATCAGGCAACACTGATGGCAGAGTCCCTTTGCAAGCGTTTAAAAAATAAAGAGTACGACACTTTAAGGGATCCCGTAAAGTTTGCTGAGAAATTAACCAAAGACTTGCAAACGGTCAGCAAGGACAAGCATCTTTGCATCCGTTATTCTGCTAAGCGGTTACCTAGGCGAAAAAACCAAAGCGAGCAGCTAGCTTCTAAAGAGAAAAAAGCCCGTCTTCAATTTTTCCGGAGGACTAATTTTGGTTTTGAGAAAGTAGAGTGCCTACCTAGAAATATTGGATCTATCAATCTGCGCGGCTTCTTTGACGCAGAGGTGGGTGCCGAGACTGTTTCTGCTGCTATGAGCTTTCTTTCAAATACTGAATCATTGATCTTCGATTTACGACAAAATTTCGGCGGAAATCCGAACATGGTTGCTTTAATATCTTCTTATTTATTTGGCGATAAACCTGTCCATCTGAATGATATATATTGGAGACAAAAAGAAAAAATAAAAGAATTTTGGACGAACCCAAAAGCAGCTAATAAAAAATTCACTCATAACGACGTCTATATCTTGACCAGTTCTCAAACTTTTTCCGGCACTGAAGAGTTTTGTTTCAATCTTAAATCCCTTAAGCGCGCAACCATCGTCGGAGAAACAACGCAAGGTGGCGCTCATCCTGGTAGTACCATTCGATTAAGCGACCACTTTAGCGCTTTCATGCCTCAAGGCCTGTCCATCAACCCAATCACTAAGAATAATTGGCAAATTACTGGCGTCGAACCCGATATTAAAGTACATCACGACCAAGCACTCAAGATGGCTTATTTGATGGCACTAACAAAATCACTAAAACAAGAAGAAGACAAAAAATTCAAGGACACTATAAAAACTCTTATTAAAAAAACTCAAAAAGAACTAGCTGATTTAAAAATAAAATGACTAATTGTGATCTTAATGATCAATAAATTGGTAGTCCTAAACATGTAATGCTATTCCAAACTTTTATTTGACTTTTCAGTTCTTTTGAGTTTTCTTATTAGGTTTCATCCAATGGAGACTTGAAATGACATTAGTTTGCCCAAGCTGCAGCTCATCGACTATCCAAAATGGCCACATTCATGATGGAAAGCAAAATCATCAATGCCTTAATGTGGGCGGCAGTTTGTTCTTGATCCTCAACAGAAAATAATTAATCACTGATTCGACAAGCACTTCTCGAACGAGTTTCTCCTGAAAGAGTCTGCCGAATTTTCAATGTTATCATGCCATGGCTTCTGCAATTTATTAATGAGATTGTTAAGGATCTGCCAGAAGATCTGAATGCAACAGTAACAACTGCTGATGAGTTATAAGTTGCTGTCTTTGAGTTAGATGAGCAATGGAGTTATTTGAAAAAAAGGATAATCAGCAATGGCTATGGCTTGTTTTTCATTCTAGAACGCGGCAGGTTTTGGCAATGCATGTTGGCAGGAGAACTAGACAAGCTGCTGAATGTTTACTAGAAAAACTGCCAGAAGACTTAAAAAAAAAAGCCATCTTTTATACAGATAAATTCTCAGTGTACTACGAAGTCCTTCCTTGGACGCAACATCGCCCTGTCGGAAAAGAATCTGGAAAAACGAGTTACATTGAAAGATTTAATAACACCCTTAGACAAAGATGCTCAAGACTTGTGAGAAAAACCCTTTCTTTTTCGAAGAAATTAGCTAATCACATTGGAATGATAAAATATTTTATTTGTGACTACAATCGGAGGAGAGCATTGCTTGTTTAGGACTACCCAACACAGCCCTATTTTTCTATCCCTCTTTTTCTTATTTTGAATTTAACGCTATTAACAATTAATTCATCATGATAAAATTAGTTCAAGAGCATAGTTTAATTTTAACAAGCGTTTTCATGTAAAAACATGACGATTCAAAACTTAGACATTGTTACAAGCCTACCTTATGATTTAAAGTTTGACATTTTTGATAAACTATCCTTCAATGATTTGCTCACTTGTAAGGCCGCATGCAAGCATTGGCAAGAAGCCATTGATGCCTATCCAAGATACAATCGTCTTTTCGACAAAAAACTGAAAATTTATCGACAAAGGCAAGCGAAGCACCGTAACGGAGGAATTGCCTTGGGCTGTATTTCAACCTTAATAGGCGCTACTGCAAGCGGAACACTCTTGCCCGCAATCCTAATCGGCAGTGGGGAAGCAAGCTTTGTTTACGCTTGCACTTCATCCGTTGAAGACTACAATGTTGTGAGTAATTTTAAACAAATAGGATTTGGAGCACTTTCAGGCTTAGCTGCGGGTCTTGTAACCATTGCAGAACCGATCACAGTGTTATTTGGAAAAACAGTCATGGCTCAAATTGGAAATCAAACGATTGCTCAATTAGCGAGTCACATGGCTGAAAAAGTTTTGAATGGAAAAAAAGCCGTTAATAAAACACTCATTAGTTCTAGCATAGGCTCGCTAGCCAGCTCTGCAGCATCTTATGGATTAAACAACATCTTTTTTGTCACTGATCATTTTTCCGACACCCTTGTTCGAGAGTTCTTCGTGGGAGCAGGAAGCTCAAGTGTCGGCAAAACGGCGGAGAATTTATTAAAACAAAAAAAGTGGGATAACAAAATAGAAGAAACCGGTTTATTTGGTGGAGTTCTTGGAGCGATTCAAGGTGTTGGCAATTATTGCAAATAATAAAAACCCTTCGATAACGCAAAAAAAAATTAAATGCTCTTTTCTAAACCGCTCTGCGGCTTGCCTTTATTATTCTATCCTATCACTGTCTTTCTTGCTTAATTTCTCCCAAATTTTTGCTTTAGCCTCCCCAGCCCAATGTAGGATAACTGCCTGATCATTATCCCCCCAGTAGATCATACGCCAATTATATTCATTTGGTAGAATAGTAATAGGAGCGTGAACTTTATTAATAATCTTTGAAAGAATGTCTTGATCACCATGGAAGTGCTCGTCGGCACTTAAAGTTGCCTCTGCCCATGCTTGAATCAACTTTGTTGCTTTAAGGTAAACAATTACTCCTGAATTATAGAGCTTATCCCCAGGACGCAGAAGATGATCCTCTATTTTCTCCTGGGCCTTGTACTCTGGCTCTAGAGCTAGAGCCATACCGGCCGGATTTTCTACCTTCTGAAATAAAGCTGCTAGATCGCCCCTCACCTCACAATCCACGTCCAACCATAAACTTCTTTTAAAGGGAGAGAGTAGCATCGCAAATGGTTTTTTAAACCAGGCTCTTCTTTTCCTCTGTAAAGGAGAATCCACTGTTTTCAGCTGCTTTTCCATCGATTTAAATCGTTCAGGCATAAAACGACGCTTCTCAAAAAATGAGACAGGTAGGGATAAAGACATAACTTCTGCGTGACGGGAACACCAACTTTTCATCGTTGGGCTCATGCCAAAATCAACGATGATAACAGGTAATTTTGGATGCTGTTTTCGAAGATGTAAAAACCACCATGGTAACATCCATTCTAGTTCTTCATCACATCCTGTGATAATTCCATCATCATCTCTCATCGAATCCTATTAAGTAACTATAAATTCAATCTTTTTCGCCAGCCCTTGGCTTCAATCAAGCTATATAGACTCATTGTCAACTTAAACCTATATGAGCAAGAAGCTTTTAAATATTTCCATAACTATTTAGCAAGATCACATTTTCAGATTAACGCTTAGTTGGGAGATTAACATAGATAGATTTCCTCCTATGGCTAAATACTGATAGGATAAATAGAGAAAGAAGAAGATGCTCGGAACAGGAGTCGAACCTGCACGGGATTGCTCCCAGGGGATTTTAAGTCCCCAGTGTCTACCATTCCACCATCCGAGCATGGATGAGAGTACACACCATAGCCTTTTTGTGATTTTTTAGTCAAGAAAACCCTTTTAAAAAGTTTTCTTGACTCAGCTAGCTGATTAGCTTGCCATTTTTGCTAGAATAGCAAGTAAAAGCAAAGCAACAATATTGGTGATCTTAATCATTGGATTAATCGCAGGACCTGCAGTGTCTTTGTACGGATCCCCTACAGTATCGCCTGTAACCGCAGACTTATGAGCCTCAGATCCTTTTCCGCCATAGTTTCCTTCTTCAATCAATTTTTTTGCATTATCCCAAGCACCGCCTCCGGAAGTCATTGAAATGGCGACAAACAAACCAGTGACAACCAAACCTAATAGCATTGATCCCAAACAGGCAAAGGCTTCCGATTGGCCGATAGTTTGACTAATAACAAAATAGACGACAAGAGGCGCACAGACAGGTAAAAGAGAAGGTAAAACCATTTCTTTAATAGCAGATTTGGTCAGGATATCTACTGCTTTCTCATAATCTGGTGAACTCGTTCCTTGCATGATCCCTGGAATTTCTTTAAATTGGCGACGGACTTCCATTACAACCGATTGAGCAGCTCGACCTACTGCCATCATGCTCATTCCCCCAAAAAGATAGGGCAACAGACCTCCTATGAATAATCCAATGACTACATACGCGTCTTGTAAATCAAAATCTACTTGGAAATTAGGGAAATAATGTTGTAAGTCTTCAATAAAAGCAGAAAATAGCACTAAAGCAGCAAACCCCGCTGAACCGATGGCATATCCTTTAGTCACAGCTTTCGTCGTGTTTCCTACAGCGTCTAATGCATCTGTCGTCTGACGAACTTCTCTAGGTAAATTAGCCATCTCAGCAATACCTCCAGCATTATCAGTAACAGGGCCATAAGCATCTAAAGCCACAACCATTCCTGCAAGGGCTAACATCGTAGAAGCTGCAATAGCGATGCCAAATAAATCAGCATTTAAGTATGAAATTAAAATGCCCGCACAGATGACAATTACTGGCAAAGCTGTTGCCTCCATGGATACAGCCAGTCCTTGAATAATATTTGTGCCATGACCTGTTAAAGAGGCCTGAGCAATACTTTTGACAGGACGATATTTTGTCATTGTATAATATTCAGTAATCCACATTAACAGCCCTGTAGCAGCTAATCCCGTCAATACGCAGTAAAATAAATTCTTCCCATTAAAGACGGCGTCATTTGCTTGATAGGTTGTCTCAAAGCCTAACCAGTACTTAGTCACTAAAAAGATAAAAACAGCTGATATAATGGCTGTTACTACAAAGCCCTTATAAAGGGCTCCCATAATATTGTTACCTTTTCCTAGCTTAACAAAAAAAGTACCAATAATGCTTGCTATGATACTTACCGCCCCAATGAGCAAAGGATAGAGCATCATTTGATCAAGTGCCGCTCCTGTAAAGTAAGTCCCAGCAAGCAACATAGAACCGACAAGTGTCACCACATAAGTCTCAAATAAGTCTGCGGCCATCCCTGCACAATCACCTACGTTATCACCCACATTATCAGCAATAACAGCGGGGTTACGTGGATCGTCTTCAGGTATGCCTGCTTCAATTTTACCAACCATATCTGCACCCACATCGGCACCTTTGGTAAAAATACCTCCACCAAGCCGAGCGAAAATAGAAATCAATGACGCGCCAAAGCCCAAAGCCACTAATGATTCCATTAGTTCTCTAATAGGAAGGTTGAGTTCTCGCAGATAAATATAATACCCCGAAATACCCAACAAACCCAGTCCTACAACGAGTAAACCAGTGATGGCCCCTGAATGAAAAGCTACATCCAATGCCTGTTGCAACCCACTTTTAGCTGCTTCAGCTGTGCGGACATTCGCACGCACCGAAATATTCATACCGACATAGCCAGCAGCACCCGAAAGAACGGCACCAACGACAAAGCCAAGTCCAACTTTCCAACCTAATAACCACGTCAGCAAAGCACAAATAATAATTCCAACAATGGTAATAATTTGATATTGACGATTTAAATAAGCCTTAGCACCAACTTGAATAGCAGATGCTATTTTTTGCATTTGTTCTGTTCCAGCATTAAGCAATAAGATCGATCGAATCATCCATAGCCCGTAAAGAATAGCAAGCAAGCCGCATGCAACTACTATTCCGTATGCATAAAATAGCATAATATCCTCATGTTGTTTCTAATGATTAATAAGATGCCAGATGAATCTTTATGCCTCAAGAAGGAAAGTACGAATTATTTTTTTAAATAGGGAAAAGAATAGCTTTCACACTTGGCAAAAGCTATTCGTAAGGATATAGTCTATTCTTCCGTCGTTGGTGGATTAGATGCAACCTCTGTGGAAGTGGGTACTTCTTGAGGTGTATGATGAGAGGAAGGATTGGCAGTTTCATCAATAGAAGATTCGGGAAAAGGCTCCTTCTTCTCAAATTCCTCTTCCTTATAGAAAGACATCTCACGGCCTTCTGGCTCTCCTTCATCATCTTCAAGGAAGATTCTTCGTTTACGTTGTCGATAGATTTCCTCCTCATCTTCTTCTGACATCTCAAAAGACCCGTAGGCAGGCTGTGTAAGATTAATTTCGGAAGCAATGCTTGATGCATCTGCCTCTTCCTCACTAAGCCTGGCCTCCTGCTCTTCCTTCGTGTAAAAGGCATCGCGAAACTTTTCTTTGTATCTTCCTATTGTTTCAGAAATCAATGGAGGGGGGCTGAGTAAGTTAGATAATAGGGATCCTGTCATTGAAACAGCTTCTGCCATCTCTCCTTCGGAAATCTCTTTTTGAGGTAGCGGAAGTTCAACATTTTCCTCTAGGCTAGTCTTAGAAGGTTCTTCTTCATGCGTCAATAAACTCTCTTCGCGATTTCTTTTTTTGCGATACTGCCTGCGACGATCTCTTTTTCGATCAGCCCTACTTTCACTGCGTGCTGGTTCGGCAATGATTGGTGCCGCAGGTGTAACTTCTTTTTCTATTGTTGAGGATTCTTCTAAAGGTTCTTTTTGCTTAGAATGACTATCTCTACCACCCCCAATTTTTATGGCTCGGTCTAATCCTACATTCTTAAGAACGATTCTTGCCTCGCGTACTTCTAGGACTTCATAATCTGATGCAGGCACAATAAATGCTTTAGGTCTTTCTAATGACCTAAAAAAAATGGCACTTCCAAATGATACTACTTCTACAGCATCAACAAAGTATTCTTCTTGCCCTACTGACTTGCTGCTTCTTATGACGAGTTTGCAGCCCTCCTTCGGGGTGATTACAGTTTCTATTATAGGTTCTCGTGTAAAATCCACCTTGTCATCAATCCATGTTAAAAGTTAAAAAATTCCAGTGAGTGATCAAATATTGACAATTATGACATTCTTATTGAAATGAGCCTTTTTCAGCTTATCGTTCTTTTCTAAGATTGGAAGAATGAACAATTTAAATAAGTCACACCATCTGGGTTTAATTAGAAAAGCATCTGTCCATATTACTTTATCGCTTTTCCTTGGATACCATATAATGCAGCAGGTCGACAACACGGGCAGCGTATCCCATTTCATTATCATACCATGCTACGATTTTAAAAAATCTATTGTTAAGGGCTATCCCCGCATCCTTATCAAAGATGGCTGAATAAGTACTTCCAATAAAATCAGAAGATACTACTTGTTCTTCGCAATAAGCAAGTATCCCTTTCATTTTACCTTCTGAAGCCTGTTTCATAGTTGCACAAATTTCTTCATAGGTTGTTGGTTTTGAAAGTCTCACAGTTAAATCAACAACCGACACATCAATTGTTGGAACTCTAAATGCCATTCCTGTCAATTTTCCCTTTACTTGGGGTATGCACAATGCAACAGCTTTTGCAGCTCCCGTTGAAGAGGGAATAATATTTTGGGAAGCACTTCTGCCTCCACGCCAATCTTTTTTAGAAGGGCCATCTACACTTGGTTGAGATGCTGTAAGGGAGTGAATCGTCGTCATTAATCCTTCTTCAATACCAAACGCATCTAGTAACACTTTAGTGATCGGCGCCAAACAGTTGGTTGTACAAGATGCATTCGAAACAATGGTATCCTCAGTTCGGTAGTTCTCTTCATTAACACCCATCACAAACGTTGGTATATCGCCTTTTGCTGGTGCTGTAATGATTACTTTTTTAGCTCCAGCTAGTAAATGTTGAGAAGCGGATTCTTTGGCGGTGAACAATCCAGTCGATTCAATCACATAATCAACATTTAATTCTTCCCAAGGTAATTTTGTAGGGTCTTTTTCGGCTAAGGCAATGACTCTATGACCATTTATGAGCAACCCATCTTCTTGGGCTTGCACTTCACCATCGAATTTTCTATGAATCGTATCAAATTTCAATAGATAAGCAAGATTGTCCGGAGGAACAATATCATTGATTGCCACTACATTAACGTCATTTCGAGTTGACAATAGACGCATTACAAGACGACCAATCCTGCCAAATCCATTTATCGCAACGTTGATTGGCATAATTCCTCCAAAATATAGAATCTTCTTTTTATGTTACTTTTTCGGGTTACAATTGTAAAGAGAAAGAAGAAATTTTAAGAGATTCAGCAGACGAATAGCTGGCTTGTAAATGGGAAAAAGCCGGACTTGAGATCCGGCTAAACGTTACTCGGTAATGTACTCAATGATACATTTTTGGGCATTATCACCCACACGGCGATCGCCTTTAATGATTCGTGTATAACCACCTTGTCTTTCGCTAAATAGTGGCCCCCACTCAGTAAAAAGCTTACTTACAACACGTCTATCTGTATTATAGGCTGCTGTATTTCCATCTTTTGCAGCTCTTGCTTCTTTTGGAGTAAGTGGATTATAAGAAATCATTAGATCAGCAATCACTCTTCTTCGTGATGCTAATGTATTCTTTTTAGCAAGCGTAATCATTCTGTCTGCATAACGGCGCAAAACTTTAGCTTTGGCAACAGTCGTTGTAATGCGGCCATGCTCAATGAGAGATTTGAGCATATTAGCAAACATACATCTTCTATGCGCTGACGTGCGATTAAGCTTAATCGTATTTTTACGGTGTCTCATGACTAAACTATCCTATTCATCTTCTTGTTCATCTTTATCATCTTTTCTCTTACGCTCATCTTTCTGAAGATCTCTTTTGCGTTTTTTCTCTTCAAGTAAATGTCGTACCTTTTCTTTAACATTATCAGGTGTAATGCCAAAGCGAGAAAGATCCATACCCAATGACAGACCCATATCTGTCAATTTCGCTTTAATTTCATTTAGAGATTTTTTACCAAAATTCCTAAACTCAAGCATCTTTCTTTCTGGAATAGAAACAAGCTCAGCAATTGTCTCAATGTTCGCTCCACTTAAGCAGTTTGTAGAACGCACGGACAGCTCAATTTCATCAATTCGTAAAATGAGTTTTTCCATTAACTCATCTTGATCGCCGTCACCTAGACCTTGACCTTCATCAAAGCTAAGTCCAATTGACTTAATTTTGTTAAAGACTTCAAAATGCTTTTGTCCAATCTGAGCAGCAAAACTTAAAGCTTCGGATGGTGTAACACGGCCATCTGTATTCACTTCTACAATTAACCTGTCGAAATCAGTATCTTGACCCACACGCGTGTTCTCGACAAAATAATTCACCAATCGCACAGGAGAAAATGCAGCATCAATTAAAATTTCATCTGATGTTTTGTCACGGATATCATGTCTTTCGGAAGGAACATAACCACGACCAATCGCAACTCTTAAGTCGATTTGTCTTTTCATTGGTTTAGTTGCTGTAAATAAATGGAGCTCAGGGTTAACAACTTCAAAATTGCTATCGCTGATTACATCCTGCAACTTCACTGGATACTGACCATTACCTTTATCTAAATCGGATTGCGTAATTTCGAGAACATGTGTAAGAATACGGCTTTCACGAGAGTAGGGATCATCGTCTTGTGGCAGCTTTCTTAAAAGTGCTCCTTTAAGATTTAAAATGATATTCGTCATATCTTCAACGATTCCATCAATCGCCATATACTCATGAGGAACACCCTCAAAACGAACAGATATAATAGCTGGAGCCTCGAGAGAAGATAGCATCATTCGTCTTAACGAATTGCCGATTGTGTGACCAAAACCTCTTTCAAAAGGCTCAGCAATAAATCGTCCGAAGTTCTGCTCTGGAGCTTCACTCTCTACTAAGATTTTTTGCGGCATTTCAAACTTGCCATATTTAACTGACATGTAGTAACTCCTGCATGACTGTCTTTGATAAATGCTTTTATTTAAACCCAAAAAATGGGAAAAGCTACCTATTACAAAAGTAGCTTCATTGAATACTATTAAACTCGGCGTCTTTTACGTGGACGGCAACCGTTGTGTGGTACTGGGGTAACATCACGAATCGCTGAAATCATTAAACCAGAACTTTGTAACCCTCTTACCGCTGACTCACGTCCAGCTCCAGGACCTTTTAAATTTACTTCAACTTCTTTCATTCCCTGGCTCACAGCAATCTTGGCGGCATCTTGAGCAGCTACAGTTGCGGCAAACGCGGATGACTTTCTAGAGCCCGAAAAGTTTACCTTTCCAGCCGATGCCCATGAAATTACTCTTCCTGTTGGGTCCGTAATTGTAACAATCGTATTGTTAAAAGATGCTTTAACGTGTACAACACCAGCCGGTACGGAATGTTGCATTCTTTTTTTTGGCTTAAGCGGCTTTTTTTGAGTATTTGTCGGCTTAGTCAAGTTTTGTCTCCTCTTTCAAAATTACTTCTTCTTATTCGCAACCGTTTTACGTTTACCTTTACGGGTACGTGAGTTGGTTCTTGATCTTTGGCCTCTAACAGGTAACCCTAAGCGGTGACGGAGACCTCTGTAGGAATGTATACTCACTAAACGCTTAATGTTGTTTTGGATCTGACGACGCAAATCACCTTCTACAATATAATTCGTTTGCAATAACGCATTGATACGAGCTATATCATCTTGTGTGAGTTTATGTGCTCTCATATTTGGATCAAGTCCAAGCTTTTCAATTAGCTCGTTAGCTAAGTGGCGACCGATACCATAAATATATGTTAAGCTAACTTCTAATCTTTTATTATCTGGTATGTCTATGCCGATGACTCTAGGCATTTAAAACTCCTGCAATTTCTAAAGTATTGAAAAATTTACCACAAATTCTCTTTAAAAGCAAAATTATTCGCGCCCTCTTACTCTTCCTCGCTTCATGAAGCCATCATAACGTTTCATGAGAAGATGAGATTCGACTTGCTTCATCGTATCCAGCACAACCCCTACTAAGATAAGCAAAGCAGTACCACCAAAAAAGTAGCTTATTGTTTGTGGCACGCCAAGGAAACGACCAATCATTGTAGGTAAAATAGCAATCAATGCTAACAGGATTGCACCTAGTAAAGTTATTCGATTCATTGTGGATTCTAAATAATCTTGTGTTGGCTTACCCTGACGTACGCCTGGTATAAAAGCCCCATTTTTCTTCATATCCGATGCTATTTGGTCAGGTCTAAATTGTGTTGCTGTCCAAAAGTAGGTAAAGAAAATGATCAGCAATACGTAAAAGGTAATATAGAGAGTAGTTCCGGGAGTTAACCAGCTTGTAATTTCCCCTATAATATTACCCTTACCAATAAACCCACCAAGAGTTGCCGGAAATAATAATAATGAAGATGCGAAAATAACAGGAATCACCCCTGCATAATTTACTTTTAATGGAATGTAAGAGGTCCCCCCCTGTACTTCACGCCTCCCTACAACACGTCTAGCATATTGCAAGGGTATTCTCTTGTGTCCTTGAATAATCAGGATAGTTGCAAGGGTAACAGCAATAAAAACAGCAATAAGCACCAAAACAGATGAGAAATTCATCTGCCCAGGCTGCTGGGAATCCAAATTAAGCTGTTGCAAAATCATTCCCATAGCTGTTGGTAAAGAGGAAACAATTCCTAAGCTAATAATTAAGCTCATTCCATTCCCTATTCCTCTTTCTGTAATTTGTTCACCAAGCCACATTAAAAATACAGTGCCTGTAGTCATGGTAAAAATAAAAATCATGTAAAAAAGAATGGGAAGTCCAAATGCCTTTATTTCTAAAAGTTCACCCGTAATGATACCTGGCCTTGCCAGATTCATTTGCAAAGCATAGCGCGCGTACATGGCTGATTGCAAAAAGGCTAATGCAATCGTCAGAGTTCGCGTATATCGGTTTAATTTTCTTTTGCCTTGTTCTTGATTCTCTCTCATTTCTCTCTGGAGTTCCGGCCAAAGAGCAGTTACTAATTGCATGATAATGGATGCGGAAATATAAGGAACCACACCCAAAGCAATGACAGTCATTTGAGAGAACGCTCCACCAGAGAAAATATCCACCATCTGAAATAGATTTTGGCTACCCCCTGTGGCTTGTCTAAAATAGCTTAAGGCTATTTCACCATTAATACCAGGAACAGGAATAAAGCCTCCTATGCGGCATACGACCAACATAAGAAGCGTAAAATAAATCTTAGCTCGGAGTTCAGGTATATTGAAAACTTTCTGCAGCGCGCTTAGCATTTGGATAGCCCTCGTTCAAAACCTTAAGGATGAATTAACCTAAGACACTAAATTCAATCTTTGCTAGCTCGAGTTTTTCTCTTGCCCCTTTTGAAATTTCATCGACTTCGATGGTCACTTTTTTAGTTAAAGTGCCATTACCAAGCAGCTTCACTCCATAAGTTGTCCCACTGATAAAACCACGCATAGCCAGGGTTTCTAGATTAACAACTTCGCCGTCTTGAAATGCACGCTCAATGTCTTCTAAATTGACCGTATGAAGTGGTCTGCTAAAACGTGCATTACTGAAACCACGAGTCGGGAGCTTCATAAAAAGTCTCATCTGACCACCTTCATAGCCATGACGTCTTTTATACCCTGAACGTGCACCAGCACCTTTTTCACCACGACCGCAAGTTTTTCCGAGACCAGAGCCTATTCCGCGGCCTACTCGTTTTCTTTTTTTACGTTTCAATGATGGATTATTGAGGTTTGATAATGTAATCATGCCTGACCTCTCATTTTTCTAATCTGATCTTTAGACATAAGTTTTGATAATGCCTTAAACACAGCTTTGACTTGGTTTAAAGGATTATTCGAACCTAAGCTTTTTGCCATAATATCTTTAATTCCAGCCATCTCTAAGACAGCTCTAACTTGGGAACCGGCAATAACACCAGCTCCTTCAGGCGCTGGCTTTAAAAGCAACTTAGCTCCATCCCATTCAACAAATACCTCATGTGGAATTGTTGTATTATCTAATGGGTAGCTACGCATGTGTTTACGGCCAGCTTCGCCACCTTTGCGAATCGCGTCAGTCAACTCATTAGCTTTTGCGAAGCCATACCCAACTTTACCTTTACCGTCACAGACAAGAATAAGTGCTGAAAAGCTGAACTTGCGTCCACCCTTAACGACCTTTGCGCAGCGGTTAACATAAAGGACTTTTTCGACTATTTCGCTATCGCCTTTATCTTTTTTAGGAGTATCATTTTGTTTGGTCATCGATTAACCTGTTTCCCTTAAATTAAAATTTGAGGCCAGCTTCGCGTGCACCATTTGCTAGTTCAGCTAAAACGCCATGGTACTTAAATGGACCTCTATCAAATACAATTTCGTTGCATCCAAGCTCGATTGCTTTAGAAGCAATTTTCTCACCCAGTACTTTAGCTGATGCTTTTGACTTTCTGCCAAACTCGGTGTTTCTAAACTCTTTAGAGTAAGTGGCCACACTCGCTAGTGTTACCCCTTTTTCGTCATCTATTAATTGAGCCTGAATATGCTTATTAGATTTGATTACGCACAATCTTGGCTTAACAGAAGTACCTCTTAAAGCTTTTCTAACACGCAATTTACGTCTTTGACGTAAGCGATGCTTATTTAATAATTCACTTAACATGATACTTTAATCCTGATCTTATTTCTTAGCAGCAGCTTTTCCTGCTTTCTTGCGTACATATTCGCCTGCGTATCTAATACCTTTTCCTTGGTATGGCTCAGGCGGTCTAATAGCTCTTACACTTGCTGCAAATTGACCAACTTGTTGTTTATCAATCCCAGAAATTGTAATAAGAGTATTTTTATCTACTTTTACTTGAATACCTTCAGGTATTGGAAGTTTTGTTGGGTGCGAAAAACCAATTTGCAAATCTAAAAGTTGCCCTTGCACTGCTGCACGGTATCCAACTCCGATCATTTCTAGTTTTCTTTCAAAGCCTTTATCAACACCCACTACCATATTATTTATGAGAGCGCGGAAAAGACCATGGAAATTCCCCATTTCCTCTTTACCTTCTGGAAGAACAACATCAATGACATCGTTGTTAAGTTGAACTTTAATTCCAGGAATAATTTCTTGGGTTAAAGATCCCTTTGGACCTTTCACCGAAACATTAGTACCCGACACTTTGACTTCCACGTTCTTAGGAACAGGAATGGGCTGTTTACCTTTGCGTGACATGACTCATTTCTCCTTTATCGATCTACCAAACCAGGCAGATTAATTCGCCACCAATCTTTCTGTACTTTGCTTCAGAACCAGGAATTACACCCTGTGAAGTTGAAACAATCGAAAGCCCTTCACCACCATAAAAGTTGGTTGGGATTTCTTCTGACTTTACATATTTACGTAGTCCTGGCTTAGAAATACGTCTTAGTCCTTGAATAACCGGCATTCTTCCTTGCGTGTACTTCAAAAAGATACGCATAGTTCCACGCTGGCTATCAACTTTCACTAAATAGTTCTCAATAAATCCTCTATTTTTAAGGATTTCAGCAATATATTGCTTCATTTTACTCCAACTTACGTCGACATAGCGATGTTGGGATCTGCTAGCGTTACGTATCCTTGTGAGGAAATCGGCTATTGGGTCACTAACTGCCATGATTCCTTCTCCTATCTTATGCTGCAACCGTTACTGGTAAATTTTTAAATGGAAGACCAAGCATTCTAAGAAGCTCAACACATTCTTCATCTGTTTGTGCAGATGTTACAAAAGTAATATTCATTCCTTGGCTTCTTTTTACTTCATCCAAGTTAATCTCAGGGAATACCTGTTGATCATCCAAACCTAATGAATAATTTCCTTTCCCATCACATTTTTCAGGGAAACCTCTAAAGTCTCTAATGCGTGGACATACTATATTGAAGAAACGATCAATAAAGTCATACATCCGCTTGCCTCTTAAAGTTACCTTAATTCCAATAGGTTGACCTTCACGAAGCTTAAAGTTAGATATCGCCTTTCTCGCACGTGTAATAATTGGTTTTTGCCCGGATAATGCTGTTATATCTCGAATACAATCCTGTATTGAGTTTTTGTCTTTTGAAGCTTCAGCAATACCCATGTTGATCACTATCTTTTCAAGGGCAGGGATTTTCATAGGATTAGTATACTTAAACTTTTCATTAAGCGCTTGCTTGACTTCAGTTTGATATCTTTTCTTCAATCTAGACATATTATTCAACTTTGTTTTGTAATTTTATTACGAACGGTTCAGAGTTCTATAAGCGATGTTCTCTTCACCAGTCTTATAATAAAGCTCTTTTACGCCTTCTTCGTTTACTCTAGTTTTTAGCTTAACCGCTTTATCTCCCACCATGATCTTCAAATTTGAAACATGAATGGGTCTTTCAATTTCTAAAATAGCACCTTTAGAAGTCCGCGTAGCTTTAACATGTTTTTTTCCAAGGTTAACGCCTTGAACATAAACCTTATCGCCAGATGTTTTTAAGACTTTACCTGTTAGTCCTCTTGAGTTACCAGCAATGACAACTACTGTATCATCTTTACGGATTCTTTTCGGCTGTTTTTTTTGTTTTTTATCCATTCGTATTAACCTTTATCTTAAACGACTTCAATAGCCATTGATGCTATTTTTAGAAAATCCCTGTCACGTAATTCTCGAGCTATAGGACCGAAAATACGAGTTCCTTTTGGATTATTTTTATCGTCCAATAGAACACAAGCATTTGTGTCAAAAATAGTCTTTGTGCCATCATCGCGACTAATAGGAGCTTTAGTTCTTACTATAACAGCTCGAACTACGTCACCTTTGCTCACGCTTGCGCCAGGAAGAGCTTCTCTTACTGAGCAAATAATGATGTCACCTGCTTCTGCATATCGCCTTCTCGTTCCCCCAAGCACTTTAATACATTTTACTCGCTTAGCACCGGAGTTGTCTGCGACTTCTAATTCTGTTTCTTGTTGAATCATATAATTAGCCCTCTGTCATTTGCCATTAATTAAGCCACTACTCGCCAACGCTTAAGTTTTGAGAGAGGCCTGGTTTCCATAATTTTAACTTCATCACCAACATTAAGTGGCGTTGACTCATTATGGGCATAATATTTCTTGGCTCTTGTCACTACTTTTTCATAGCGAGGATGCCTAATTGTTCTTTCCACTTTAACTACAACGGTTTTGTCCATCTTGTTGGAAACAACGATACCTTTTTTAATTTTACGGCGATTCTGCCCTTTTTGATTCATAAGCATCCTCTTAGCTTGCTAATTCTTTTTCCCTTAAAATTGTATGAATTCTGGCAATATCTTTTTTAAGATTCTTTAGGTCGTGAGGCTTATCAGCTTTCTTTTCACGCTGCAATTTGTTCTTAAGCTCAAACAGCTCGCTTTTCTTATCACCAAGAAGCGCTTGAAGCTCTTGAACTGACTGATCTCTTAATTCGCTACCTTTCATACTTACCTCAAACCTGTTCCATTCTTTCAACAAAACGCGTTTTTAAACCCAGCTTTGCAGCTGCTCTTCTAAGAGCGCTTTGAGCGATTTCTCTTGGAACGTTGCCTACTTCAAATAAAATTTTCCCTGGACGCACTACTGCGACCCAGTGATCCACAGCGCCTTTTCCTTTACCCATACGCACTTCAGCCGGTTTTTTGGTCACAGGCTTATCAGGAAAAATACGAATCCATACCTTACCACGACGTTGGAAAAAACGGTTAATTGCCACCCTGCACGCTTCAATCTGCTGATTGGTAATCCACCCTCTTTCGAGGACTTGCATTCCAAAATCACCAAAGTGTACAAAGTTACCTGCCTTACTAATTCCTGCAAAATGCCCTTTTTGCACTTTGCGATGTTTTGTTCGTTTGGGCATCAAAGCCATAAGCTTTACATTGCCTCCTTCAGTTGTTGTTCTCCACGGTTAATCCAAACTTTAACACCAATGATTCCATAGGTGGTAGTAGCTTCTGATTCCGCATAATCAATATCAGCACGTAGTGTATGTAGCGGTGTGCTACCTTCTTTGTACCACTCAGTTCTAGCAATCTCAGCTCCACCAAGACGTCCTGAAACTTGTACTTTGATTCCTAAAGCACCGGCTTCCATTGTTGCTTGCATCGCTTTTTTCATTGCTCGTCTGAAAGGAATTCTTCTTTCAAGCTGTTTTGCAATTGCATCTGCTACAATTTTCGCATCGAGATCAGGACGCTTAATTTCTTCAACTTCAATCCAAACCTCTTTACCAGTTAGTTTAGAAAGTTCAGCTTTCAAAATGTCGATCTCAGACCCTTTCTTTCCAATAACAAGGCCTGGTCTAGCCGTGCAAATTACAACTTCAATCTTTTCACTCATTCTTCTGATTTTGATTTGAGAAGTCCCCTGGCAGGCAGGTTTTTTCATCAAAAATTCACGGATTAAATGATCTTCATGAAGCAAATCGCCAAACTCTTTATTGTTAGCATACCACTTAGAAGCCCAATTTTTTCTTTTAATCAAGCGGAAGCCAGTAGGATTAGTTTTTTGTCCCATAATATCTCCTATGCTTCCTTCACTTTTACAGTAAAATGACTTGTTCTTTTCATAATCGGATGGCGCCCACCTTTGTTTTTGGGTTTTGCACGTTTTAATACAGGACCCGCATCAACACGTACCTCTGCCACAATTAAATTTTCTCTTCTTAACTCCAACTGTGTCTCAGCATTTGCTACAGCACTGTCTAAAGTTTTCTTAAGCAATCCACCAGCTTTTAATTGACAATGAGCTAGCTGAAATGATGCTTCTGCTATACTTAAGCCTCGAATTAAGTCTGCTGCTAAGCGAGCTTTTCGCGGACTTATTCTGACATATTTGCTTATTGCTTTTGCACTATCCATCTCGATCAACCTTTATTTCTTAACGGGATGTCCCTTAAATGTACGCGTTGGAGAAAACTCACCTAAACGATGTCCAACCATGCTCTCAGTTACAAACACTGACAAAAACTTCCTTCCATTGTGAACTTCAAAAGTAAGTCCGACCATCTCAGGTATAATCATTGAGCCCCTTGACCATGTTTTAATAGGCTTGCTTCCACCCTCATTTTTCTGAGTTTTTACCTTTTTAAGGAGGTGGTGCGCAATAAAAGGACCTTTTTTTAAGGATCTTGCCATAATTACTTCTTCCTTCGATCTTTAACAATGAATTTATTCGATTTCTTAAGAGATCTAGTTCTTAGACCGCGTGTAAATAAAGCCCATGGTGTTTGAGGAATATTACCTTTATGCTTACCTTCTCCACCGCCATGTGGGTGGTCTACCGGGTTCATAGCGGTACCGCGCACAGTTGGACGAATACCCTTCCAGCGCTTTCTTCCTGCCTTACCTTCCACTCTTAAGTTATGCTCTGAATTAGAAACAGTTCCAAATGTGGCTCTGCAATCTTCATTAATTAAACGCATTTCACCAGATGGCATACGCATCGTTGCATATCCATTGCTTCTACCCATTAACTGAGCTGAAAGACCTGCAGATCGAACAAGTTTTCCACCTTTACCTGGATAAAGCTCTATATTACAAACAATAGAACCAAGTGGCATATGTTTAAGCTTCATACAGCATCCCACTGAATAAGGAGGCTGCTCACTTGTTTGAACAGTATCCCCTTGCTTTAGCCCGTGAGGAGCTAAAATATATCTTTTTTCTCCGTCAGCATAATTCAATAATGCGATATAGGCTGAGCGGTTTGGATCGTATTCAATAGAAGCCACTTTTGCAGGAATATCGATTTTATCTCTTTTAAAGTCGATAATACGGTAGTGTCGTTTATGACCGCCGCCCTTATGACGGCAAGTAATGTGACCTTTATTGTTTCTACCATTAGTACGCTTCTTAGACAAAAGCAATGACTTAGTTGGCTTTACTGTTGCCTTTGAACCTTCTGCTGCTCTTGTAAGCAGTTCATTTTTCGGCAAAACTAGCTGTCTTGTACCTGGTGTGATAGGACGATATTTTTTCAGCATCTTAATTCAAGCTCCTATTAGACTGATTCCAAGCTATCGCCTTCTTGAAGCGTAACGATTGCTTTTTTAAATGAAGCCTTCATTCCTAAGCGTCCTCTTACTCGACGTGGTTTGGCTTTCATGTTAATTGTATTCACAGCCACAACTTTTACATTTTTTGAACTGTAAATTTGCTCAATAGCTTCAGCTATTTCTTTTTTGTTTGCTGTCTTTTCTACAACGAAAACATATTTAGGTGATTTGCATCTCGCAAGCGATGGATTAGAAGTCGCATTTTTGAGGTTCTCTAAAACAATTGCTTTTTCTGTTACTCTTTGATGCTTTATTATTTGATAGGGATTTTTTTCTTTCATATTTCCTCAACCTTTATGCCAACCATTCTTGCAATTCTTGCAATGCTCTTTCAGTAACAACCAACTGATTCGCAAGCATCAAATCATAACCGTTAATATTCTTCGCTAAAGCAAAGCTCATCTTCGGAATATTTCTCATACTACGAATAAAGTTGTTGTGT
This sequence comes from Parachlamydiaceae bacterium HS-T3, assembly GCA_000829755.1. GTDB lineage: Bacteria > Chlamydiota > Chlamydiia > Chlamydiales > Parachlamydiaceae > HS-T3. The sequence continues at coordinate 48,181 of BBPT01000006.1, read as the reverse complement.
TTGTCACAAGGGACTTGGAATTTTTCTGTGAAATCACCAAAATCGATTTCCCCGTACTCGCCTTCACCTAAAAACAAAACACGACCAGTTAGGTTGCGCTTCTCAATAAAGCAAGAAACGATTTTTGTTTTCGGCGTATCGACATGTAAATCTTCCACAACATGGAATTTGTTTTCTCTTAGCTTTTCAGCCAACAAGCATCTAATCGCTGCAATACGCTCTTTTTTATTAATTCTTACGTGTTGATCGAATTTAGGCTTCGGCCCAAAAACTCTACCACCACCCTTATATTGTGGCGCCACTAAAGAGCCCTGACGAGCACGCCCGCCGCCTTTTTGTGGGTGTGGTTTTTTTGTCGTATGATTTACCTCAGAACGTCCTTTGGTATTAGCAGACCATTGTCTTACGTTAGCACGCAAAGCCACGATATAATCTTTAATCGTCTGACTACTTGCTTCAGCTTCAAGCAATTCGCTAGAAACCGCGATGTCGCCTGTCTCTTTGCCTTCTAAATTGTATTTTTTTAAATTAGCCACAATTCATCTCCACAACATCGATTACTTTTTCGCTCTTGGCTGACGCTTAATAGCGGGAGAAATAAAAACCAACCCATCACGCGCACCAGGCACAGAACCTTCCACAACAATAATATTCTCAGCAGCGTCTACAGATACAACCCTTAAATTTTGAATTGTTTTCTGCTCACTACCCATATGACCAGCCATTTTCTGACGTGGCAAACAACGACCCGGCGTACTTCTCATCCCTGTAGATCCACCATGACGATGGAAGCCTGAACCGTGAGAAGCTGGTCCACCAGCAAAGTTATGTCTCTTGATTACCCCTTGGTAACCTTTACCTTTTGAGACTGCGATTGCATCAACAAACTCAACTTCCTGAAGAGCCTCCAGTCCCACAACTTGGCCAACAGCATAGTCGCCAACATTGTCAAGCCTTGACTCCAACAAATAACGACGAGGGGTTACAGAAGACTTTTTAAAGTGACCTAGCAGGGGTTTAGACACTCGACGTTCAACAGTTCTCGGATCCTTTGTTTTAATCTCTTCAAATCCAAGCTGGATTGCATTGTAGCCATCTGTCTCTTCGGTTTTAACTTGGGTGACAACATTTGGCTCTACTTCAATCACGGTACAAGGGACAACACGACCCTTATCGTCAAAAAGCTGAATCATTCCACGCTTTTTGCCCATTAATTTTACCATCTTGCGAGTCATAAATACCTTTATTCTTAAGCTCAAGAGTTATTTATTTCTAAAGTCAAATTCTATTTCCGCTAGATTTTAGCAGATGTCTCTTTATTTTCAAAGAACTTAAAAGAGTGCTCCTAAAAAGCTAGGTGAAGGGCTGCGCAAGAGGATTTGCGTTCCATTCAGATCTTTTTCAGGGATTAAATAACTTTATGTGATGGAAAGAGTATCAAATTAATGCTTTTTAATCAAGAGCTTAATGAAATTAACCTGCATGCACCCCTCTACTACGTTTTAAGCGCTTTTTTTGAGCAACTTTTACTTTTCGATTTTTCGTTATTTTTTGCTGAAAATCTAAATTCGAAACATCTGCCGCTGATGTTAGCCCCGCCAAATGAAGAACTTCCTCAAGTTTCACCCCTCTCTCAAAGTGATAGCGGCCAGGACGCTCGACAGCACCGCGCACAGTGACAACAATCGTTTCACGCAAACGGCCCTCTTTACTCTCAGGAATACTTTGCCGATGACTAACGCTACAAGAATGAAGACAGAGAACACTGAAAAAGAAGCAAATGAAGCAAACAACCACTGTTTCTCGGTACCTCAAGCCATAACCTCTTGAAATAAAACAGCACTATTAAAAAGCAGCCTTTCGGCTGCTTTCAACTAAATAAACGCTCTAGGCACAGCTGCTTTAGGCACAGCTTTATACATGACCAATTTATCGACTAAAAACTTAGTCAAACTAAATGAGTTACTTGCCAAACCTAAAACGACTAGTACAGGGGGTAGGAAAGCCCATCCGCCAACAGACAGCGCCAAGCCGAATGCCAATGTAACGACAGCAATTTTAGCTACCTCGCACGCAATGCCAATGCCTGATTTAGCAAAATCGAGACGCGTGTTGTATATTTTAGCTTCCCATTTTTTAACTTTCTGCTTTGAGTAGTCGCTCAACACTCTTTGAGCAACGTCTTCATCACTCTCATCAGCCCTCTCCAGCATTTTCTGGAGCTTTGGTAAGGTAGTGTGACGGTTTTTAACCTTTTTTTGTTCTGCCTTAGAAAGTTTGCTTATCTCTTTTTTCTCTTCTTTGGTCAGCTCTTTCGAACGGTCATTAAAATCACGGATGTCTTTTAACCTACCATGCTCACCGTATAAATGTTCCCCATATTTTTGGGCTCTTTCTTCAAAGTATCTTTGCTGTCTTTCCAGCTCACGGTTGCTTAGATTTTCCCACTTTCTCAGTTTACTTTGTGCATGAACAAATAGCTTTCTTTTTTTGTGAATTGTCAAGCTTATGTCTAAAACATTCCACATAGCTGAAAAGGCAACGAGAGGCTGTTTAATAAGATCAAGGGCTGGAAAATGATTAATGATGACTCTAAAAAAGTAAACCTTACTCATTTGGGAAGCGATAACCCCTAACTTTAGATGTTGGAATACTTTGAAAAACTCTAACATCTTGATAAAATCAATCATATTCGCAAAAGCCAAATAAACTCGACTGATTATTTTTGACCAATGTTTATTAATGAGTGTATCGCCATTTTTATCTGGGACAATCCATTCTTTAACACGACCCACAATGTCAAAACCACTAATTGTAACTCCAACTACTTTTACAGCATTGATAATTGGACTGCAGGCACGCACATCCGTAAATGTTCCCGCTAGGTCAATAATCCCCTTTACGATTTGCCAAATTTTTTTAAAAGATTCGGTCTCACTAACAATCGCGCTTGCGCCTGTTACCGATTTTTGAACAGTGCTCTTAACGTAATGGTGCGCACCAGCATAAATTTTGCTAACACTTGCCATATTTACCCCCTAATTAAATGATAGCAGCTTAAGCTTATAAAGGATTGTGAGCCATTTTGTAAAGCAAGGAAACACATCAGAGACACTTTAATTTAATTAAAAAAAAGATGAAAAAACTTTTTCTTTAAAAATCAGCAACTTAAGAGTGACTCACTAGCACTTGAGACTAACTTCAGAAAGCCCTCTAAATAGATCGGCAGCTTTCATTCTTTTTTTGCCCTCTAGTTGCACTTCTAGCAGCTCGATAGCACCCGACTTACAGCCTACAAGGACGTTCTGTCCATGAACAACAAACTCACCTTGTTTCAAGTCGGCCTCTTGAATTACTCGAGAAGAATAGATTTTTAAACGCTTAGGCTGCCCTTTTACTTCTAACCATGCCCAGGCCCCGGGCTCAGGATTTACCCCTCTAATCAGATTATGTAAAACTTCGGCAGGAAGATCCCATTTGATCTCACAATCCTCAAGCTCTATTTTTGGAGCATAGGTAGCCAATGAATGCTCTTGAGGTATTCTTTTAATTACCCCTCTTTCAAAGTCTTGAATGACCTTTAACAAAAGTTCAGAGCCCTTATCACAAATTTTCCGCTCTAGTTCTCCGTAGTTCATCTCCTCAGTGATTGGAATAGGAAAAGACTCAATCATGTCCCCAGCATCCATTTTCTTCGCCAGATGCATAATCGTAACACCACTTTCTTTTTCCCCGTTGATAATAGCCCTCTGAATAGGTGCCGCGCCTCTATACTTAGGGAGAAGACTTGCATGCAAATTAATGCATCCCTTAACCGGCATATTCAACAACTCTGTTTTTAAAATTTCCCCATAAGCAACAACAACGAACAAATCAGGTTCAAACTGCCTCAGTATAGGGTAAAAGTCTGGAGAGGAAACTACTTCTGGTTGAAAAAGAGGTATGTCTAAGCTTTTTTGATGAATCACTGATTTTACAGGCACTGGGACAGGATGACGACCTCTCCCAACGGGACGGTCGGGTTTTGTCACAACCGCACAGATAGGTACATGATGATCTAACAAAAATTCTAAGACTTTTGCTGAGAATGCAGGTGTTCCAAAAAAAATAATTTTCATACTTGAAACCGCTCTGGACCCCGCTCTTTTACTACTTCACTTCCCTCAACATCTTCTTTTTCCGTGATAGAAAAATCTTGCAAACCTAGCAACCCTCGTTTCGATGTCCTGCAAAAATGCAACCAATGCTTCACTTCTGGATAATCTCCCAGATCTTTTTCCGTTTGATTCAGAGCTTCTTCAAACGTATAGGACGAACGATACAGGTTTTTGAAAGCTTTGCTAAGTGCTAATCTGGTTTTCAAAGAAAAACCATTTCTTTTAAGACCAACTAAATTTAAGCCACCAAATTTGTAAGGAATCCCGCCACCAAGTGTGTAAGGCGGTATATCATGGGTCACACGGCTCATTCCCCCAACAAAAGCATAGCAACCAACTCTTGAAAATTGATGGATAGGCGTCATCCCTCCGATAATCGCATGATCCTCCACTGTCACATGCCCAGCAAGAGTCGCATTATTACTCATGATAACATGATTACCTACAATGCAATTATGAGCAACATGGCAATAAGCCATAATTAAACAGTTGTCACCTACTTGTACAACTGAATTTTCTTGGCAGGAAGAATTGATTGTCACAAACTCGCGAATCTCACAATTTTTTCCAATTTTTACAAAAGTTTTTTCACCGCGAAATTTTAAATCTTGAGTTTTTGTTCCGATACATGCTGAAGGATAGATGGTTGTTCCTTCCCCTATTGTTGTAAAGCCATCGATATAAGCGTGCGCTCTAATTGTGACGTTATCTTCTAAAACAACATCCTTTTTTATAATAGCATAGGGCTCAATGGTCACATTGTGACCTATTGTAGCTCCACTTTCTATAATTGCAGTAGGATGAATATTGGAATCTTTCATAATCATTTTTTATTGATTTGGAGGTTTATTATTTTTATCTAAATTTGTTGTTTATCAACTAGAGCAAAGCCAATTTCGGCTTCTACAGCAATTTTATCATTCACGCTCGCAGTAGCCTTGACCCTTCCACCTTTTGAACTAAAATGAATACCCTCACAACGCAAGAATAGGGTATCGCCCGGGCGGACAGGATTACGAAATTTAGCATTATTGACATTGAGTAAAACGGCAATTTTAGTCGTATAGCCCTTTAAATGGGCAAGAACACCGCCCACTTGAGCAAGGGCTTCTAAAATCAAAACCCCTGGCATAATGGGAGCATCAGGAAAATGTCCCTGAAAGAAAGCCTCGTTCATCGTTGCATTTTTCACCCCATTAATCACCCCGGCCTCTAAATCATAGGATATAATCTTGTCTACAAGCAAAAAAGGGTAACGATGGGGTAGAATCTTTAAAATCTCCTTAATCCCCATGGCTTTGGAATGTTCATTTGTTTCACTTTCCATCATGACTCTCCGAGGTAATATAGTGATAGAGGGTATTGGCAAAAGCATAATTAGATGCATGCCCTGAACGAATAGAGATAATGTGAGCTAGAAATTCAAAACCAATTAAGGACAAGTCGCCAATCATATCTAGTACCTTGTGACGCACCATCTCGTCGGGGAAAAACAAGCCATTTTTACTGAGCACAGAATCACCTTTAATGACAACCGCATTGTCTAAGCTTCCACCTTTTATTAGCCCCCTATCCATCAGCATCGACACCTCTTCATAAAGAGAAAATGTACGGCAGGGCGCAATTTCTCTTTTAAAGTTGCTCTCATTTAAAACAACAGAATGGTATTGAGCTTTTAAGCGATTGACATGCGGATAACTTAGGGTGTAGCTAATTTTAAATTCATCAGCTGGCAAGGCAACAATATGAATGTCATCTTGAGTATAGAAAATAGGCTTCTCAATTTTTACGATAGGTATAAACGCTTGCTGCTCCTTTATAGCAACCTGCTCTATCATTTCCACGAATATATCCGAACTCCCATTGCCTACCGGTGGCTCGATGTTATTAAGCTCGATCAGTAGATTATCAACCTTATAAGCTTTTAAAGCTGCAAGCACGTGTTCGACCGTGTGAATCATGACATTCGCCATGCCAATAGTCGTGCTTCTCGCTGTATCCTTAACATATTCTAAGGTTGCCGGAATGATGGGGGCAGAAGGTAGATCTATGCGTTTGAAAGCAATGCCACTACCCTCTTTAGCAGGACAAAAACGCATAGTCACTACTTTTCCAGTATGGATGCCGATGCCAGAAAAAGAAATTTCTTGTTTTAGGGTATTTTGCTTTCTCTGCGCCACCTTGAGCCTAGTACAAGGGGAAAAACTCATTTGTCTCTCATATAAAAGATGAGATGTTAATCAATTAATTCGATTAATCTCAACTAGAAAAAACTTCTTAAAAAGTAGATAATAGCGGCCAAAAAAGAAAAACCAACTATCATTACATCGCCGAAATGAGCATACAAGGTTTTATAATGATATAAAGGCACGGTGACATCTAAAGCCCCTCTTATCCATTCGGTACGCCAAGTGCCATCTCCCCAAATGGCTATGATACGTCCCAAACTATCGATAGCTCCAGTAACCCCAGTGTTACACGCGCGAATTAAAGGAATACCACACTCAACAGTACGCAATCTCGCATGGTCAAAATGTTGCTTAGGCAATCGAGATCCCGGATACCATACGTCGCTAGTAAGATTGACGAGCAACTGGGCACCCTTAGTACGGTTTTCGCGCATTAAATCGCCATAAATTTCCTCATAACAGATAGAAACACCAAATGGTGCCTTTCTGCCCGGAAAAACTTTTGCTCCTTGACCACAAGTAAAAGAGCCGCAAATACCATAGCTTTTAGCCAGCTCTCTACAAAAAGCAAAGGGAATATATTCTCCCATCGGCACTAAAATACGTTTTTCATAGCGTAATCCTTGATAACCATTCGGCCAAAAATAGAAAGCTGAGCTATAACTTTCTCTTTGATGGTCATCTACCCATTGATCATCTTGCAAGCCAACCACTAGCTCTGCAGCATGAATATTAGCTAACGCTTGTGCCCAAAAAGCATTCGTCACCATCCATTCACCACTAGCTTTAGTAGCTAAAGGTTCCATTAATGCTGGTAGCCGATCAATAATCGACTCTCCGTAATACTTCTCAAAAAGACGATGAACATCGCTTAATTTATAAATAGGTAGGTATGTACCGTAAGGCACCACGTACTCAGGGAGAACAATTAAATCAACCTTATCACCATGCTTTTCAGACAAAGTTGCAACAATTTTACCCCATTCCGCTTGAGTATAGGCAACGGCATCCGCTAAAGATCCAAAGTTTAAATTTTCTTCAATAGGGAAAGCTGTCTGTACTAATAGAGCTTTCACACTCTCTAAGCCACCTTGGCTAAGTTTATTTTCATGATATTTATAATGAAAAAAACCAAACACATAAGGCATTCCGATGATGGCAGCAACTAAAGCACCGTTAATGAAGCTTACTCGATAGAAATATCCCCATCTCAAAACGAAGAGATTTGTTAAAATAACCCAAAAAGAAAGCCCATACACTCCAAATAAGGAAGCACCTTGTAAACTGTAGAGCTGACCAGTTAAAGCAAGGCCGACAGGATTGAACGGAAAGCCTGACAACAAAAACAATCTCGCCCACTCCATTAATACCCATACACTTGCTACAGCTATAATGCCTAATATACTTTTAATTCTCTCAGACGTGATTAAAAGCCCTATCAAGCCAAACTGGCCACCCATTATTATACTTAAAAAAAAGTACAAGGCATAGATGTATAGAAAAGGGTGAGAAATTAACCAAGAAAGCTGGATGAGCTGTACGCCAGTAAACCATAAGCAAGATAAGCCAAAACGAAGTCCAGGCTTAAGATCAAAAATGACACTCCAAAACAAGGCAAAACCAATGCTTGCGGCTATCAATCCTAAAGCAGGCTCCCACGCAGGCTGGCCAAAGGACACGATTAGAAAAGAAACAAGAAACAATAACGCTTTTTTTGTCTCTCGGAGAGATTGATCAGCTAGAAAAGAATTAAACATGAGAGACAGGGGGTTGATCCATGAACTAAGGCAAAAGAAATCCACCATCAGGTGGATTTCCTAGATTGAAAGTACAATTAAGCAACAGCCTTGCCATCGTTTTGAGGAACAGTTTCATCAGCAGGAGTGCCCTTGTCAGCCCCCTCATTTTTTTTAGTTCCTTCTGTCGTAGCGCCTTCTTCAGTCTCCTTGCCCTCGGTTACATCCGAGTCGTTTACGCTTCCTTGGCTTTCTTCTTTACTTTTGCGGCATAGTCTAGTCACTACAACTAAAACTGCAGAAGCAAAGCCTGTCACACCAAGACCAACGCTTGCACCAACAACAAAACCTGTTGCATTAGCAGCTACAAAACCAAGGCTAACTGCCGCTGCGCCTGAAATTGCGCCCCCTAATGCTGCTAAACCAGCACCTGCTGCAGTGCCGATACCTGGGAAAAACATAGCAACAACGCCTAATACGAGCATTGCTGTTGATACTAGTCCCACCACGCCAATTGCGGCAACAGCCACGCTAAAAGCAACTGTTTTAATAATTTTCCACTTACGGCCACCTGAAGTTTTTGCATCTACTTCTGTTGATGCCTCTGGTTTTTCTTCAATTCCTACTGGTGTAGGTTGTGATAATTTAATTGAATCTCCAACTATTGCTGACATTAATAACCCCCTTAAAAGGCTAGATTGTTTTTAGTCTAATTTACTGCTTATCTAGCTATTCTCGTGATCGATGTTCAGCAACTATCTAAAATAACATTACCCCTGCTAGAACCATCAAAGCGAGATTACTTACAAAATAAGCAAATTGATTATCTCAACACTAACTAAAACAAGAAGAAAAATCAACAAAAATTCATGATAAAAGATAAAGCAAAGTGAAGATAAATAGATTGGGATGGGAGATAAGAGCCTAAATTTTAGCAATTGCTTTAATAGCTAGCGGCTTAGCTAGGCCATTAAAAACCTTTTAAGGGCGCCCTAACAATAAGGGCACGCTGATTTCTAAACACTTTTATGATAGCCATCGATCGCCATCTTACCTGGACCAGAAAAAGCTAATGAAAGCAACCCGCCCATGATAGCCAAGTTTTTAAAAAACATCATTAACTGAACGCCGCTTTCAGGTTCCGCCACTGTCCAAAAAGGGTGAAAAATAAAAGTTGTTGGAATCAAAAAGAGAAAAAGAATTCCAGCAACAAGGCGTGTTTTGTATCCGAGAATTAATGAAACTCCACCCAGTAACTCCACTAAAAGGGCGGTCACTAAAAGAATGGGGGTAAACTGAGTCATCCCCATTGCAATCATATACTGCAGTGTTTCATTAAATCCTAAGATCTTACTCATTCCAGCCACAATAAAAATTAAACTCAAAAGCACTCTTGCCAAGAACTGGCCAAGGTGAGATAAACATCTCATTATATTCTCCTTCACTGTTGTTACAATAAAAATCATCTTTTATAACAATTCCCATTAGGATATGATCTTTTATCCTTTTAGAAAGCATTTAAATCGATTAACCCAAAGGGTAACAGAATCTTTGCTGCTCAGGCACACCTAACGCTCATTATCAGCCTAAACCCAAAACAAAGTTAATCAATCGAATCTTAGTAAAAAAAAAGTAACGAGCAAATCATTTTTTAACTTGCTCGTCTAATAATAAAGAAAACCATGAAGTTACCATTTAGAGAGTATCATCTGATAGAAATACTCAACCAATTTGACTATCAACCCCTCCCCATTGATCTATTCTTAAGCCAATATTTCAGAACTCATAAATCAATTGGGGCCAAAGACAGACAAGTGATCGCAGAGTCTGCTTATGGGCTTATGCGCTGGAAAAACCTTCTTGAATATGCCACAGGTTCTAAAGATTGGCAAAAACTCCTTGCCCTTTATAAAAGTGAAGCGTTTACGGATTGCCAAAATGATTCATCCCTTCCTTTATTTATTAGAAACGCGTTTCCTAAGGACTTATTTGATTTACTCGTTAACAGCCATGGCCAAGAAAAGGCTTGTACCATTTGTCAAAACAGCAATCAGCAAGCACCCACCCACGTTCGCATCAATCCTCTAAAGACAACAAGAGAGGCTCTCTTAAAAAAGTGGGCCACCTGCTATGAAGTCGAGCCGACAGCATCTGCACCTTATAGTATTACCTTTCTAAAAAAGGTGAATTTCTTTGCACAAGAAGATTTCAAGCAAGGCTATTTCGAAGTTCAAGATGCCAATAGCCAGCTGTTAGCCGATTTAATCGAAGCAAAACCAGGAGAGCAAGTCTTGGATTATTGTAGTGGTTCCGGCGGAAAAACCTTAGCCTTCGCTCATAAGTTAGAAGGAAAAGGACAAATCTTTTTACACGACATTCGACCTCTCATCTTGCAAATGGCCAGAAAGCGCCTCAAACGCGCAGGTATCCAAAATGCCCAAACGGTTCTAGCAAACGATCCCAAGTTAAAAAAATTAAAGAAAAAAATGGACTGGGTATTAGTGGACGCTCCTTGCAGTGGAACAGGAACGTTAAGACGAAATCCAGATATGAAGTGGCGCTTTAATCTGGAAATGCTCAAAAACCTTATTGGCGAACAACGTACTATTTTTGAAAAAGCGTTAAGCTATCTTGCTCCGACAGGGAAAATTGTTTATGCTACTTGCAGTATTCTTAAAGATGAAAATGAGCAACAAGTGAATCATTTTCTTAAAACTTACAATCTTGAACCCGTACAACCGTTTTTCCAAACCTTGCCAGAACCTCAGTCAGGGGACGGATTTTTTGGAGCCGTATTAAAAAGAAAAACATAATATACTAATTATGAAAAAAACCTCTCTTGCCCTACTCACTCTCCTTTATCTAAGCGCTCCCCTTGTAGGAGATCTATTAATAGGACGTGATAGTGAACCAAAACTAGTGATTAATAACAGAGTCCTTGTCCGTGTTCATGGTAAAGCCATTACAGTTATGGATGTCATGAAAAGGATGGATATTCATTTTCTAAGGCAATATCCTGAATTTACTTCTATAGCAGAGGCTCGCTACCAGTTCTACGACAGCAATTGGGAACCTGTCCTTGAGGAGCTGACAACAAAAGAGCTAATCCTTGCAGATGCTGAGGAAAGCAAAATCACTGTAGCTAGTGGTGACATCCGACAGGAGATGGAACATTATTTTGGACCGAATATTATTGAAAATCTAGATAAAATCGGACTTTCTTTTGATGAGGCTTACAAAATGGTTGAAGGCGAGCTTATTGTCCGTCGCATGCTCTCTGTCAGGGTACATAATAAAGTTCAAGGTAACGTAACGCCGCAAGCAATTAAGCAATATTACGAAGAGTTTGCAAAAAATAATATCCGCAAAGAAAGCTTTCGCTATCAAGTCATAACTATAAAGCACACCGACTCAAATATTGCTAAGGCCACCGCAGATTTAGCTTATAATTCTTTGGTTAAAGAAAGTACGAATTTAGATGTTTTAGAAACTCACGTTAAATCACTTGCTGCAGAAAAAGGTGCTTCTATCACCATCTCTAATGAACTAACCCATCAAACCACAGATCTTGCCGACATTATTAAGACAGAGCTCTTAAAACTGTCCCCAAATACTTTCAGTCCTCCTTTTGCTCAAATGAGCAGAGCTGATCGATCAATGATCTACCGCATGGTTTATTTAAAAGAAAAAACTCCAGAAGGGCCTATTCCTTTTTCTGAAGCAGAAATGAAAATCAGAGACCATCTCTTAGATACAGGTATGGCAGAAGAAACAGAAGCTTACATAAAAAGGTTGAAAAAGCATTTTGACATAGAAAACAATCAAAATAATCATTTGCATGCTTCAGGTTTCAAACCTTTTGCTCTTAAACGTTAATCATTCATCGCATGCCCATTTATCAACCTACAGAACTACATGCTTTCTTATACTCTCTGAATACCTTTCCAAAGAAAGGCCTTTCTCAAAATTTTTTAATAGATGGCAATATCGTTAAAAAAATTATAGATGAGGCTAAAATTTCTCCTTTTGATACGGTTTTAGAAATAGGCCCAGGCCCTGGAGCACTTACGGAAATGGTGCTACCCATAGCTAATCAGGTGATCGCCGTAGAAAAAGATAATCTATTCGCACAGCATCTCTCTCGCTTTGATCCAGCTGGGTTAAAGCTTAAAGTGATGTGCCAAGATATTCTTGATGTTGATTTAAGCTGGTTAAAGCAAAAGATAAAAGTTATTGGTAACCTCCCTTACCATATTACAACTCCTATTCTCATCAAGTTTCTTTCTGAGTACCGCGACAAAGTAACCTCTATGACCTTTATGGTTCAAGATGAAGTTGCAAAACGAATGATTGCGCCCCCTAAAACAGCCGACTATAGTTCTCTTACTATTTTCTTAAATTTTTACTGTGACGTTAGTTATGCATTTAAGGTAAATAAAAATTGTTTTTTCCCCACTCCAAGTGTCGATTCTGCCATCATTACTTTAATCCCAAAAACAATCACGGGAACGATTGACACCGATAAATTTTTTGAAATTACTCGAACCGCTTTTCAGATGAGAAGGAAAACTTTAAAAAAATCGCTAAAAAGTCTTTATCCCGAGGAAAAAATTTTAAAAGGGCTACATGATAATGGGCTGAATCCTTTAGTAAGGCCTGAAGAGCTCTCCGTGGAACAGTTTATACAACTATATCAGTCGTTGCAGGCATAGGATCACCTATGCCTACCTTCTTCTCAGAAATCTAAACACAACGATAATCACACATGCCATAAGCACCATGCCTGCCAGCTTATAAAATCCTATTTTTTTATAGTGGGTAAGCCATTTTTTTATTCGATGTAGCATAGAGCCATGAACGTTTTCTTCTGCGTACAACGCTAGTGATTTTATTTTCGTCCCATCTTCATTAGCTAAAATAAGCTCTCCAACTTTCTCTCCCTTCTTTACTGGCAAAACGCACTTGTCCCATTTGAGGTAGGCTTTTATTTTCGGCTCTTCAGCAGGATAATAGGAAATTGCGGCACTTTCTTTAGAGAAAGTTTTGATGGGTGTATTCGCTCCCTCTAGTTGAAGCAAATATTTTTGCTGGCCGGAACGGACAAGTACTCTTTCAACTTTCGGTTGATTAAAGGCAGCTTCAAATAATCGAATAGCATCCTTAAAAATATCATCTCGATCCTTCACATTCAAAAGTACGGCAATAAGTGTACGGTCTCCTTCCTGAGCTGCTGCAATAAAAGTATTATTAGCCTGTGATGTTTTTCCTGTTTTTACTCCTATCGCCTTACTATAATAGAAATCGCCACTTCTTAATAGGCGATTGGTTTGTAACAATACTGTTGGTTCTTGTCTGTTCGTTTTAGGACGTATATAACGGATTGTTTTAACTATTTCACGGATGGTGGGATTTTTTAATGCTTCAATCGAAATCATAGCCATATCATAAGCTGTAGTTTGATGCTTCGGATGATGAAGACCATGAGGATTGAAAAAGAAAGTATCCTTACAGCCTAATTGTTGAATATACTGGTTTAACCCCTCCATAAATTTTGGAATAGAGCCTGCTGTATACTGGGCAATGACATTCGAAGCATCATTTGCTGTAGCAATAAGCATCCCATATAGCAAATCCCTAAAGGTTAGTTCTTCACCTTTTTTAATGCCAATATGAGAACTACCTATCTCAATCCAATAGGGTGGATGGGAATAGTTAGACCTTCTTTTAGCATCTTCTGAAATGGAAGCAATACTCTCTTGTTCAGCGCTAACTAGATGGTCTAAGTGGTTGGGTTTAAGTTGTAAAGCGTATGCTGCTGTAGCAATTTTTGTAATACTTGCTGGAAATTGTTTAGCGTAAGCATTTTTTTCAAAAAGGATGGCTTTTGTACGAGCATTAACTAGTATTGCGGATTGCGCCTTCACGCTAACAGCGAGAGGCTCTGCAAATAGACTATAATCAATGCTCGTCAAAATAAATATTAAACCAATAATTCTCTTAATCTTCATGCTCTCTTAACCATTTCTCCTAGATAAAATTTACCTTAACATCCTAGATGTTACAGATGAATTTATCACATTAATATTAAATTATCTAAGTTGGCCTAAAAATTGCATTCAAAAGGTAGATTAAAGAGAGAGTAGGCAATGTACAACGCTTCCGAATTAGAAGAACATTTTAAAGGGTTTATTACAAATCTGAAAGCTTGGCTCCCCCCTGAGGATATTATTGATATTAATATAGAAACCCTTTCTCAATTGGACCTGTTAAATTATCATAAAGCCCATGAGTCGACCCTTACTCGTTATTTTCACGTTATTGATTCCAAAAACAAAATCACGTTGATTAATGACCAATTTGTTGTTTGGATCGTTCCTGAGAATATGGACGGACCTTCTAAAACGACTGTTTTAGTTGCCATGAACCAACAAGGAAAGCCTAAAATCGAGTTGGCCTTTATCGCTAAAGATGTTTATAACTCATCTCGCCTAGTTTTAAGGTTGCTAGAAAAATTTTTATTCGAAATCCAAGAGAATGAAGAGTCGTTAAAATCCTATAAAGGAACGTTTCAGTGAAACTTTTTTAAAGTAAGAATGTTCCTATTATCCGTCCGTGAATAGAGAACTTCGTCCATTAAATTTAAAATAAAAAACACTCCATAGCCTCCCAGGCCCCTTGTATCGAGAGGAAGACTTTTAGGACATATCTCTTTTTCTACCTTTAAGGGATTATAGGGAATACCTTCATCTTGAATTTTAATTTCTATTCCCGAAAGGTGATCTGCGAGACAGGAGATAATAATACTTCCTTTTTGGGAGGGATAACCATAATTGATAATATTGACGAGAACTTCTTCTGTAGCTAGCTCAATCTTATTAAGAAAACAGTCGTTAAAGCCTGCTTCACGCGCCTGGTCTCGTATAAATGATAGCATCTCGTAAAGATGGCTCAAATCTGCTGGAAATGATTTCACCATAATGCCTAATTAACGTCTTTCAAAAACTTTATTTTTCAATAAGAAAGGGATAACTTATATTTAAGTTGATAACGAACTAAAGAGTTTTTACCAAGCATTATTAAGAAAATCAGCAATTTTTTCTGCTAGCACTTGATTCAAAGGTTTACGCGACGCATCTTGAGCTGAATCAATATCGCTTAATTGCCCAAGCGAAAAAATGTTGATACGGTCACGACTTGAATAGTAATCGTGGTCATAATCAAGACTTGCCTTTATATATACAGGACTCATCAAGCATTTTCCCATATGATCTAAGAGATCAATTTTCGCAACTAGAGTTGCTCTCGCCTCAATAGGAATGATCGTTTTTCGTAAAGAGCCATTACGTTTTCTATCATAGCGAAAGCCAATGTTTTCTTCATAATCATCTATAATTGCTATTTTAAGGATGACATCGCCGCATCCGTTGGTATAAGAAACATTTAGGCACTTGCTAACCTCGTTAATCACTGCTTCCGTTAAAGAACCATCCACATCCCCTTCAACATAGGAAATCGAGACTGTTTTTCCTTGTAACAATGAATGACCTAAGCCAAAATGATAAGCACATCCTCCTAATAAACCAATAGAGAGCACCCCTAAAATCAACTTATTAAACATTTTAAAGCTTAGGATTGCGTGAGAAGATTAGGAGCTAAAGCAGCTATTCTCGCACGGCATAATTCGGCTATTTTAGTATCAGGAAATTGATTAATTGCACTGTGATAATAGATGATGGAGGCTCTTTTACGTGAGGTTCTCTCATAATATTGTCCTGTTTCAAATAGCCCTCGCGCATAAATCTCCTGTATGAGCCTTAAATCATTCTCAGCTAGGGATACACGTGGATCTTTAGGAAAATCCTTAGAAAATTTCTTAACATTAATTTGAGCTAAAGCAATTAAATCTGGGTTTTGGAATTCATTTTCTGCCTGTTCCAAGTAAAGTTTATTAATACATAGATAGGATTCAGGAGCTAATTCATGCTTTGAAAATCTTCGTATAAGGGTTTGGTAGGATTCTATTGCCTCACGCCATTCTCTATTTTTCCATTGGATATCAGCCTTGGAAAAAAGGCTCAAAGCAGCCAAATCATGACAAGGAAGGGAGAAAATCACTTCATCGTAAATTTGTAATGCGAGGCTTTGCCCACTTGCCCATTTGGGCATTTTTTTAGTTTCAAAAAAGCGTTTTTTAGCCCCTAATCGAAATTTTTCGGCAATGGCATATTTATACCCTAAGGTTTCCTCAAAAAATTTAGGCTGATTTGTCGATTTCAAGTATTGAGAAAATGAATGATTTGCAAAGTCATATTCACTTAAATGATAAAATGAAATTCCTAAGTAATAATAGCACTCAGCTAATTTTGAAAAATCTGGCCGTTGTTCTATGATAGCCTGAAATTGATTTGCAGCCTCATCATAGCTAGAGCGTTCAAGAAATTCCAAAGCTAACTGGAAGCTTTTTTCTGGATCTAAAGATTCCTCTTGGTTGGTAGCTTTATCTTCAGAAACCTCTATAGCTTCTATAGATCTGATAAAAAAGCTAAGAACTAGGAGCACTTTTACAAACTGTTTCATATTGCCTCAAATAAGAGCTAATGTTTATTTTTATTAACCAAAAGACAAATTATTTTAGTTAATTTTTACGCCTAAAGTCAAATAGCAACTGAACTATTCGATGGAAAAACCTTCTATTTTTAAAATTTCCGCCTTTAGGGTTGGTGAAATCGTAACCCCCCATCTGCTTTCAACGTTCAAAGATGCTAAAACTCGATCTTTCAACATAAATTGTAAACTTATGGGGCTCTGGCCGCGATGTTGATCAAAAATTTCCTTGAGGAGGATGATTTGGCTCAAATGTAGCTTTTCTAAATCTGCCTTGCAAGAAAAGAGCGGGGTATTTGCTTTATCCACAGTTTTACTCTCTACTTTCACAACATCCTTTTGGCTCGCTGCCTGCTTGGAGTAGCTCGCACGATGTCGCATCTGTTTAACTTTATCATAAACGCGATCACAATCTTCAATCATTGCATCGCTTGCCTTAGTGAGATCATCTAACCAGCGGCAAGAAAGACGTGGTGTTTCTTCCTTTTTGTTGAGCTGTAGGACTGCATAGAGCAACTGGTTTTCTTTTAATAAGTGATTTTTTTCCTCATAGAGATCAGACCAGATAGGGAGCTCAAAACTATCATACCCATCACTAATATTTAAAATAGCAAATTTCTTCTGTGACTTGTTACTGAATCTAACTTGTACGGTTTCAACAATGAAAGCTGATCGGAAAACAGCATCATGGTCTAGTTCGGCTCCCTTCCCCAGTGAAATACATGAAAGCCTCTGTAAAATGTCTCTATAGCCATCCATGGGATGACCGGTCAGAAAAAAACCTAGTAGCTCTTTTTCTTTTAGCAACACTTCGTAGCGCGAGGTTGGCTTTAAAACATCTGGTGGTTTTAAAAACCTCTCTTCATTGATATCGCCCATAAGCGAAAAAAGGTTCATATAACCTAAGGAGGCATCTTTTTGTTCTGAAGAAACAGCATCAAAAATAGGCTCGAGGGATAATTTCAAGGAGTCTCTAGACCATTTTGTAAAATCAAAGCATCCTGCATCGATGAGTGCCTCTATTGCTTTTTTACCGACTTTCCTGGTATCGATTCTCTTAACAAAATTGTACAAACTAGTGAATTTACCTTTTTGCTCTCTTTCGAAAATGATCGCTTCAACGACTCCCTCTCCGATTCCTTTAATCCCGGACATCGCAAATCGAATACCTTGTGGAGTAGATAGAAATTGCTTTCCTGACTCATTCACATCCGGTAAAAGGATAGCGATATTCATCGCTTGGCACTCCCTAATGAATTTGGAGACCTTACTGATATCGTGGCTATCACAAGTCATAAGAGCAGCCATCCATTCACCCGGATAATTCGCCTTAAGAAAAGCTGTCACATAAGATAGATATCCATAGGCTGCGGCGTGCGATTTATTAAAACCATAGGAGGCAAATTTTTCCATTTTATCAAAGATAAGCCCTGCAGTATTTTCATCGATTTGATTTTCCTTAGCTCCCTGTTTAAACTTTTCCCTCTGCTGGGTCATTTGCTCAAAGTCTTTTTTTCCCATGGCTCGACGCAAGACATCACCTTCTCCTAAAGTGAAGTTGGCCAATTTGCTAGCAATTTGCATCACTTGCTCTTGGTAAACCATGATTCCATAGGTTTCACTCAGAATCTCTTTCATCCAAGGGTGGTCATTCTCAATAGGTTCACGGCCATGTTTTCGATTAATAAAGGAAGGAATCATATCCATCGGTCCCGGGCGATAAAGAGCTCCAACCGCAATAATTTCTTCAAATCTATCGAGATGAAGCTGTCTTGCTAGATCTTGCATGCCAGCAGATTCTAACTGGAACACACCGAGAGTTTTTCCTTGGTTTAGCAAGTCAAATGTTGGTTTATCGTTTAATGGAAGGTTAACCCAATCAATGTCTTTATCATGGGATCGTTTTACCCCATCAACAGCTGTTTGAATAGCTGTTAGAGTTTTCAAACCAAGAAAATCGACCTTCAACATCCCCACTTGCTCAACAGGCTTCATGGAATACTGAGTCACGGGCATCTCAGAATCTTTAGCTGAACACACAGGGATAAAGTTCGTTAGTGGTTCTCCACTAATAATAATACCGGCAGCATGAATACCCGTGTTCCTTATGGAACCCTCAAGAATTTTGCCAATTTCTATAATACGGCCCGCTTCTTCCTCTTGCTCTACCATGTTCCTTAAATCAGCATCCTTCTCTAAGGCCTTCTCTAGGGTAATATTTAGGTCCTCAGGAACTAGCTTAGCAATCTCGTTCACTTTACTTAAGGGCACGCTAAGAACTCTTCCCACATCCTTGATGGTCATTTTGGCCTTCATCGTGCCAAAGGTAATAATCTGAGCAATATTATCTTTACCATATTTATGAAGGACATAATTGATGACATCTTCTCGGCGATCCATACAGATATCCACGTCGATATCTGGATATGAGAGTCGCTCTGGATTAATAAATCTCTCAAAGAAAAGATGGAACCTTAGAGGCTCAATATCTGTGATTCCTATTAAATAGAGCACAATAGATCCTGCACCCGAACCTCTTCCCGGACCCATTGGAATCCCATTTGTCTTTGCCCAATTAATGAAATCCCAAACGATTAAGAGGTAGTCGCTCATCCCTTTCGGAACAATAATGCCCATTTCATAGTTCAAGCGCTCTTTGACAACCTCTAAAGGATCTTTATCCGGATAAATTTCCTGCACCTTAGCAAGACGCTCAGGAGTATAACGTTTTGAGATCCCAGCATAACATAGGTCCCATAAGAATTGTTCTGAAGCCTGGGCTTGTTCTTCTTTCGTAAATGTAGAACCTTGCAATGCGGGAGGAATATAGGTGGGATAGTGTTTCGTTTTAAAATCAAGTTCCACGTGGCACTTTTCAGCCACTTCCAACGTATTTGCAATAGCCTCAGAACAGTCAGCAAAGAGACTGCTCATTTGCTCAGGTGACTTAAAGTAGAGTTCATGAGAAGAATATGTTCGCCTTTTTGGATTGGGCACCCGAAACTTAGGGTTACCGAAAGAATCTTTTTCCCATATCTCACAAGGTTCACCAGACTGAACATTGAGAAGAATTTCATGAGCTTTCCAGTCTTGACGATTCATGTAATGACTATCATTCGTTGCAACCATCTTGATTTTTAGATCCGTCGCAACTTCAATTAAAAGGCCATTTACTTTATTTTGCTTGCTAATGTAATCAAGGTAATTTTGATAAAGCCATGTTTCTAAATGCATCCCATCTGCTTGTAAGTCCTCTTCAGTCATAGGATGCCGCTGCAATTCGATATAAAAATCTTCTTTAAAAATCTCCTGATAGGTTTTTATGTATTGGACAAGCGAATCCTTAGTCCCATTTAAAGCCTCTTGTGCAATCCGACTACTTAAACACCCTGAAAGGCAAATGAGTCCTTCGCTGTATTGTCGAAGGAGAGCTAAATCGATACGTGGATAATAATAGAAGCCTTCTAGATAGCCTAACGAGGAGAGTTTGGCAAGATTATGATACCCCGCGTTGTTTTTTGCTAGCAGTCCAAGATGATAAGCCGTTTTTTGGCCGTATTCTTTTTTTTTGTCAAACCTGGATTCTGGAGCCACATAAAATTCACAGCCAATAATCGGCTTAACCTTAACAGCCTTGCAAGCCTTATAAAAATCTACTGCTCCAAATAGATTACCATGATCGGTTAGAGCCACAGCAGGCATACCCATTTGCTGGCTAGTTTCAGCAATCGCAGGGATAGAAGCCAAAGCATCTAAAATGGAGTATTGTGAATGAACGTGGAGAGGTACCCACATAATTAGTTACCAATTAATCAGTAGAACAAAAAAAATTATCTGTAATGTGCTTGAATAAGAGGAGACTCTTAAAAACCTCTTACAAAGCTTAATGACTATGTCGCCAATTGGGTTTTATCTTTTTTTGCGCTTTTTTTCTCTGTTACCCCCCACATTGGTAATAGTAGGATGACAGAAATCAGGCAACAAATCGCCATGAAATAAAAAACACCGTTCCATCCCCAGTCGTCTGCAACCTTTCCAAGGGGATACCCTGCTACGGCTGCTCCAAGGTAAGCAAACGTGCCAACGAATCCCGTTGACGTTGAGGCTGCATTCTTATGAGATAGTTCAGCGGCCGCAATACCAATCATCATTTGAGGTCCAAAGACAGCAAAACCTATTAAGAAAACAGCTGCGGAATCAATAATAGGATAGCCTTCAGGAACATACCAAAATGCAATGATAGCGAGTGTTGCAGCTAGTGAAAAAAGCACATTGATAGGACCTCTTTTAGCATTAAACAGGCGATCTGAGCCCCAACCAGCAGCTAAGCTACCAAAGAAGCCTCCCACTTCAAACATTGAAGCACACCCATTTGCTCCTATAATCGTGTATCCTTTTGTATCTCTCAAGAAAAGAGCGGTCCAGTCGTTGACCCCTGTCCGTACAATATACACAAAAAAATAGGCAAAACCGAGCATCCACAAATATTTATTTTTGAAAATATAATCGACAAGGATTTCTCGTGTTGTCAGAATTTTTTCTTCATCGTCAGTTTTATGACCGCCGTAATCATTCCTAAATTTTTCAATTGCTGGAAGCCCTAGGGACTGAGGAGTATCTCTCAGCCGATTAATGAGGAAGAATCCTCCGAGTATACAAATAAACCCAGGCACATACATCGCATATCGCCAGCCAAAATAATGCAAGCAAGCTCCAGCGATCCAAGGGATAATAAAAGCACCAACATTATGAGAGACGTTCCACGATGACCACCATGAGCCTCTCTCTGAATGAGAATACCAATGGGTCAAAAAACGCGCACAGGCAGGCCAGCCAAAGCCTTGAAACCATCCGTTTAATCCCCAAAATAATGAGAAAAAGAAAAGTGAGGACGAAAATCCAAAAGCAACATTTAATAACCCAGTTAGAATCAAGCCGATGGCCATGAAATAGCGCGGATTAGACTGATCGGAAAGAATACCACTAGCGAATTTACTGATTCCATAAGTGATAGAAAAAATGCTCGCCAAAAGGCCTAACTGGCTTTTCTCAAAGCCAAGCTCGGCAATTAGCCCGGGCATAGCAAAAGTAAAGCTTTTACGCGTAAAATAATAGAGAGCATACCCTACAAACATTGAGTACAGAATACGTAAACGCCAATAATGATAGAGCGAACTCACTTCTTCTTTATCTTGAATTTCTTCAATGTAAGGTGCAGGTTTTAATATGCTTAAGATTTTGCTCACTTTATCTCCCTTTGGCGGATAACTCCTTCTATTTCAGCTTCATAAAGCAGCAAAGTTGAGTAGCGACTGAAGGAAAATGTTACATAGTTACTTCGCTGCATGTAGCCAATATATTCCTACCTACAACACTTTGTAGGTAATTTGTACTCGGGCAGCCCACTACTAAAGTTTTAAACTTCATGCCTTTCGGCAAAAATTGAGCACAATTAGAGTAAAAAATAACCCATGGCCCATCTTTTCCTCTGGAACCAATATTGTATTTTTCATATTAATTAGGAGTCAAGCAATATCTCAACCTTTTATTGACGGATAGGCCTCGTCTGTGTTAGAACTATTCTCGTGATTTTGCTTTCTTTATCATTAACTTAAGGGGATTTATAGAGAAAGACATAGGAATGCAAAATAGAAGCTAATATCGTGACCTAAGAGTCTAATTTTCAAAGGCACAGGTGTTTTGCTTATTCCCTTATAATACCACTACCAATATAGTCAGGCTTAAGTGAAATGATAAAACTCGTTTTACAACACAACTCTCACTCCCAGACATTCCTCTTTGATAAAGAATGCATCACTATTGGGGATGGGGCCCCAGAAGCTGTTGACATTTCTATTCAAGGTCTTGGGTTACACCAAAATCACATCAGAATCTACAAAAAAGATAATCTTTATTTTATTTCCAACCAAGCCAACGACCCGTTTATCACTTTAAACGACCTCCCTTTTGGCAAAAAAAGGCTTCGCCCTAACGACACTATTAAAATAAAAGACACCTCGATCACCATCCAAGAACTCAAGACAGATGAGCCAAGCCCTACTTGTACTTATGTAGCTCCAATCACTCAAAGACGTCCATTGGCTCCCGAAGATGAAACGACCAATTACCCAGACACTGAAAATCATTCTAATGAAGATGACCTAAATGACTGGTTCCCATCCGATCCAAGTGAATCAGACATCCATGAATTAAAAAAAGGCTCTACTGGCAAGTCAACCCCTATAGAATATAGTGAGCATCAATCACCCTCTGATAACCCTATCCCCTTCTTCACCATAAAAAAATTAAAATGGCTAGCCCTCGTTCTGCTTATTACATTAACGATTGGTGGAGCAATTAGCATTGAAACCTATTTAAGAGCCGCCAGCAGAAGTGGCATAGAAGAAAGTAATGCAGCAGAAAGCTTAGCTGATATAGCAATGGCGTTAAACTATGCTAAAGTTTTTCATATTGTTTCTCAAAAACATAATTTTTCTGACCCGGAGTTTATCAAAAATAACTTAGCGGCATTACTACCGACAAACTCTGCCATCAATGGAACGATTGATACACAGGGTCAATTTAGCAATTGCTCTTATATTTTTAGGTTCTACTCAGAACAAGGGCTATCAAGGTTTTTGATCATTGCGCAACCCGCCCCATCTCTTTCTCAATGGCTTTTTCCAAAAAATGCTATCGTCATCGATTCTTCTCTTATGGATCTGCGGATGATTTCCGATTTGAAGGCAATCAACGGATTATTAGCCTCCTCAAAGCCATTTGAAGGACACAATGGTCGCGAACTGTCCGATGCCATCAAAAAGCTAAAAATTTTACCCTTAGCTCAACTAGCTAAATCTTCTAAAAAAAAGGAATTTGCACCTCCTCGCATTGTGAAGTACTTGAGACCTGGCGCAGAAAATTTAATTTACAATGCACCACGTTATTATCACTTTACAGAGCCGCTCTTAAAAAAGATCTTAGCCAGTGATACGGCAACTGAAGAACCTAATCTTGTTAGTGAAATTGAGAAATATGCTATTTTTGACCATCTCATTATTTACACTCCTGATGGCCTCCAAGCTGCCAATAAGGTTCATAAGACCCTAGCTCAATCAATACCCAACAACAACCTGTTAACAGGATTACTCCTTCTTTCTCCAACAGAAGAAATTTTAACTAGCCGTCTGTTAATCGACACTGAACCATCGACTGAAGCAACCCCTTTCCCTTCAATCGAAACAAATGAAATAGCAGCTGTCGACAAGAAGCTAATCCCACAACCAGTCACAAACCCGATTAATAAAAAATTAGAAAAATTTAAAAATGCGGCTAATGAAGCTTTAATGCCACTCATGCAAAATATTACAGATCTACTTAAGCAAAATATTAGCGAAGGGCAATACACTTTAGGGCAAGATTTTTATTCACTGTTAGATCGTTACAACAAGATAGAAGTTGAGCAAAAAGAAAAACTTAAAGAGCTGATCGAAAGCATAATGGCAAGCAACCCAGGCCTTAGCTATTTGGAGCTTTACCAACACCTTAAGCAATATCAGCTTGAATCTTGGGTCTATTATCAATGCCATACTTGCGACATTTTTTTCCCATGTATTAAAACCCCTAAATCACCTAAAATTACTTCTCTCTTAAAAATTCCTTATGCAGCACCTCTGAAACAATAATTTTGCTATTTCTTACCCTTCTAATACCTTGACAGCCACATTGAAATTACTTATGATTTTTTTACTAGGGATGAACGTTTTACTTTATAAAGGCATTGGAGAATCTATTCTATCCCTTCATGCAATCAGACAAAACAGCTTCCACCCTGAAAAACTTGCGATAAAAAAATTGCCAACTTAGGTATTACAATGGACATTACAATCCCTCCTGGGGTCTTTGATATTTTACCCGTCAATCCAAAAGAACCATGGAAAAGCGCTTATCTGTGGAATTACTTTGAAGATCTTTTAAGAGAAGTTGCTCGCAATTATGGCTTCAAAGAAATTAGAACTCCTATTTTTGAAAAAACAGAGTTATTTAATCGTGGTGTCGGAGAGACTTCAGACATTGTTACAAAAGAAATGTATACCTTTAAAGACAAAGGCGATCGTTCATTAACCTTAAGGCCTGAAGGAACTGCATCTGTGATGAGGGCTTTTTCAGAAAATCAGCTACAACAAATAAGCCCCATTCATAAACTTTTCTATATTGCTCCCATGTTTCGTTATGAACGAGCACAAGCAGGCAGATTCAGACAGCACCATCAATTCGGAGTAGAGGTGGTGGGTGTAGCATCCCCTGAACAAGACGCTGAAATCATCGACCTTGCCTTTACTATCTTTAAAAGATTGAAGCTTAAAAACTTAAAAGTCTCCTTGAATTCAATAGGAGATCTAAGCTCTCGCACGGCTTATCACAAGGCTCTGAAAGAATACTTGCAGAAGCACTTCCCTCGCCTTTCAAAAGATAGTCAAATCAGATTTGAGAAAAATCCTTTAAGAATCCTTGACTCAAAAGACCCTGCCGATCAAGAGATTGTCGCAAAAGCTCCTATTATCCTTGATTTCTTAAATCAAGATTGTTTAGTTCATTTTGAAGCGGTGCAAAAAACATTAAATCTCCTTAATATTCCATTCAAAATCAATCCCTTATTGGTAAGAGGTCTTGATTATTACAACAAAACCGTGTTTGAGGTGACTTCAGAAAATTTAGGCTCACAAAACAGTATTTGTGGTGGAGGGCGTTATGATGGATTATTAAAATCGCTCGGTGGGCCTGATCTCCCTACTACAGGCTTTGCATTGGGGATGGAACGCGTATTACAAACAGCATTGGCACAACAAGTTTCGTTTCCTAATCCTCCTTGCCCCACTCTTTACTTTATTCCACTTGGTAAAGAGGCAAGAGAGATCTGCCTAAAGATCGTTCACGAATTAAGACAAGCATGTATAGCAGCCCAACTAGAATTAACGGACAGAAAATTAAATAAAGCAATGAACTACGCCAACCAAATTGGTGCAAAGTTTGTGGCTGTTGTTGGTGAACAAGAATTAGCTAATAAAGAAATCGAGTTAAAAGAAATGGCAACAGGTTCCAAACTAAAAGCACCTCTTTTTCATTTAACACGTATTTTCACAGTTGAAGAGACAAGTATTGCCTTTTTAAAGCTTTGGCAAGAAATGACACAACCTTTTGAGGATGCTGACGAAGCAGAATTTTTTATGAAACGTCTTTCGGATAACATTGCTAATACGTCGAAAGTCAATTTAAAATTAAAAGAAGCACTACTGAACATTCAATCGCTTCTAGGAGATGTGTAATGATGACTAATTTTTCTAGAACACATACATGTGGAGCTCTTTCTTTGGTCGATCTCGGTAAACAAGTCATCTTATCAGGCTGGGTGCACCGTAGGCGGGATCATGGTGGTCTCATTTTTATTGATCTAAGAGATCGTTATGGAATTACACAAATTGTTTTTGATCCTAAAATTAATATACAGAATCACCACTTAGCAGAATCCTTACGTTCTGAATGGTCGATATCAGTCCAAGGAACTGTCATTGCACGCTCTGAAGGCATGATAAACACTAAACTTTCAACAGGTGAAATCGAGATTCAGGTAGACGCCTTAGCTATTCTGTCCAAAGCAAAAACACCACCTTTTTCTATTTGCGATGAGACAGTTGAGGTTCATGAAGACTTGCGTTTAAAGTATCGCTATCTTGATATAAGGAGGGGTGAAATTGCTAAAAATTTAGTGCTTCGCCATCGAGCAATGCAGGCGGTAAGAACCTATTTAGATAAGTTTGATTTTATCGAGATTGCAACACCTGTCTTGGGAAAATCAACTCCAGAAGGTGCGCGCGACTTTTTAGTGCCATCCAGAACACATCCTGGATCATTCTATGCTCTTCCTCAATCACCGCAACTTTTTAAACAATTATTAATGGTTGCTGGCATGGACCGCTATTTTCAATTTGCAACATGCTTTAGGGATGAAGACCTAAGAGCAGATCGACAACCTGAATTTACCCAAATTGATCTAGAAATGAGTTATGCCACACCAGAACAACTTTTCCCAATTATGGAAGGATTGGTTGCTACTATTTTTAAGCAATGCTTAAACAAAGATATTAACCCTCCTTTCAAAAAGATCAGCTATCAAGAGTGTATGGGTAGGTATGGAACAGATAAGCCAGACACTCGTTTTAAAATGGAACTGAAAGATCTCAGCAGTGTCGTTAAAGACTCAAGCTTCTCGGTTTTTCAAGACCAACTCCTTGCAGGAGGAATTGTCAAAGCCATCTGTGTTAAAAACGGTGCGGATATTTCTCGAAAAGGGATTGAAGATTACACCCTCTTTGTAAACAGACTGGGTATCAATGGCCTTGCTTGGATGAAATACCAGAACGGTTCGTTAAATTCTAATATTGTCAAATTTTTCAGCGATGAGCAACAACGATCAATCATTCAACAGCTGGAGGCAGAAGAAGGCGATCTTATCTTTATGATTGCTGACACCTATCAAAAGTGTAATCAAGCCTTGGATCATTTAAGAAGGAAAATTGCTAAAGATCGTCAACTAATCCCATCGGATTCTTTTGAATTTTTATGGGTAACGGATTTTCCTCTTTTCGCATGGAATGAGGAAGACAAAAAGCTTGAGAGTATGCATCACCCCTTCACCTCTCCTGTCATCGACGATATCGCTCTTCTTGATACGGATCCTCTTCAAATACGTTCCTCTGGTTATGATTTAGTTTTAAATGGCTATGAAATTGGTGGCGGCTCCCAGCGGATTTATAGTAGCGAGTTACAAGAGAAAATTTTTCAGGTTCTTAACTTGACCGAAGAAGACATTCAGAAAAAATTTGGCTTTTTTGTAGATGCGTTAAAGTATGGCACTCCACCACATTTAGGTATGGCCCTAGGCTTTGACCGTCTCGTCATGCTATTGGCAAAGACAGATAATATAAGGGATGTGATTGCCTTCCCAAAGACTCAGAAGGGTAATGATTTAATGATGGATTGTCCGAGCATTGTCGCTAAAAACCAGCTAAGAGAGCTGAAAATTAAGATTGACGATGAGCAATTTTCTTGGACTTAAATCTTGTTAATAGACAAGATAAATAGAATAAAGTAAAAAAAACTCTTTAGGAGGGTTATTTTATGTTCAGCTTTTATCGCTTGTGCTTTCATGCAAGCTTAGCTATAGCAGTAAGCTATGGGTCTCTTTGCGCTGTCGCAGAACATCAAGCGGCTCCAGAACAAGCAGAGTCGACACAAACTACAGAACCAGATATAAAAAAACTATCTGAAGCATTTGGCCATTTCATCGGGCGTAACTTGAAATCTTCTGGTTTAAACTTTGACATTGAAAGCTTCATTACAGGAATCCGAAATGGAGAAAGTGACAAACCATCTCCTATGTCTGATAAAGAGTATGAGCGCCAAATGATGATGCTCCAAGAAAAAGCTTTTAAACGTCTTGCGGATGAAAATCTTAAAGCTGCCGAAAATTTTCTAAAGGAAAATGCAACAGCGAAAGATGTAAAAGAAATTGTCCCAGGAAAACTTCAGTATATTCTTCTTGAAGAAGGTCATGGGCCTGCAGTTGCTGAGCACTCTTCTCCAAAAATTCATTATGTAGGGAAATATCTAGACGGTACTTCTTTTGGTAATTCTAAAGATACCGGTGGACCGATTACTATTCCACTAGATCAAACGATTCCCGGTTTTAGCCAAGGGTTAATTGGAATGAAGGAAGGAGAAAAAAGAAAGCTATTTGTACACCCTGATCTAGGTTATGGCAAAACAGGTCATTTGCCCCCAAACTCTCTATTAATTTTCGAAGTAGAAGTGTTAGAGGCTAATTCCTCTGATAAGTCAAGCACAGATTTGGAAGATGATGACCTTTCTGAGATCTATGGCAATAAAGACCAAGATGATGATGAAGATGATGAGGATGACGACGATGATCGCGTTCCGACAAAAGCATCTACGACTTCTTCGACTAAATAACTTCTAGGAGAAGGATTCCCTTCTCCTTATCTTAACTCTTTCAATTTATGAAAATTATCCTTTTTCAACCGCAAATACCTCAAAATACTGGTAATATTATTAGAACTTGCGCTGTAACAGGATCTGAGCTGCTTTTAGTTAGGCCCCTTGGCTTTAGTGTTACTGATCGTTGGTTGAAAAGAGCTGGTTTGGATTACTTTGCAAGCGTTCCTTTTCAAGTGATTGATGATTTAGATGCCTACTTGGCTAGTACGGACTCTCATTTTTATTTTTTTTCTAGCAAAGCACAAACCTATTACACTCAAGCCTCCTATAGGAAGGATGACTGCTTAATTTTTGGCTCCGAAACAGACGGGTTACCTGATCGATTCTTAATGAAATGGAAAGACCGATTCTTAAAAATCCCCATGCAACCTAACCAAAGGTGTCTAAATCTTGCGACATCCGCTGGAATTGCTATTTACGAGGCGTGGCGCCAACTAGGCTTTGCGACTGAGTAGGTAGAACAGTAAAGATAATCCAATACTTAACAAGACTGACGTCGTAACCGGGAAATAAAAATAGAAATTATCTTTTTTTATGGAAATATCACCTGGCAGCCTTCCTAAAAAGGGAATAGACACTTTAAAATACATAAAAAGGCCTATGATTACTAGGAAGACCCCGGTGATAATTAAAAGCTTAGCCATTACTAATAGAGTGAGCGAGCGATTTAAGCGTTTCCTTATCTTTTAAACCGACAATACGTTTCTTCTCTTCCCCATCTTTGTAAATAATAATGGTAGGAATTGAGGTGATACCATATTCTGAAGTTACTTTTTGATTATTTTCAATATCTAGTTTAGCCACAGAAACACTGCCGTTTAACTCTGTTGCTAATTCTTCAATGATCGGAGCAATCATTCTGCAGGGCCCACACCAGTCAGCATAAAAGTCCACAAGAGTTACACCTTTTGCAATCTCCGATCGAAAATTTTCATCATTTAAATACTTTATACTTTGCCCCATAATTCCTCATATTTTCACTATACCTCTAATTATACAAGATAGGAGCTTTTTGAAAAGCTGAATTTCTTCAAGAACCACCATGATTACCCCTAAAAGTCAATTTTGAGTTTTTAAAAAATTATATAAAGGAGTATCATCTTTGATTTTAAAAGCTACTATCAGTTAGATGTCTTATATCATTTGCTTTAAATAACATTAAAAGATGGAATTATGAGTTTAGATCACCCTTTCTTCGTTTTAGCCTACTACGCTTTTAACTCTATCAGCGACCCTCATTTAGAAATTCAGGAGCACAAGGATTACTTAGGCGGCCTGGATGCTAAAAGCCGTATTTACATCTCTGAAGAAGGCATTAACGGGCAAATGAGTGCCTCTAAGGAAGATGCTTTGAAATACATTGACTGGTTACGCTCCAAACCCTCCTTTAAAGACATCGATATAAAAATCCATGGATGGCACGAGCATGCCTTTCCTAAATTAACTATTAAATATAGAAAAAATCTTGTAGCAAGAAACCAAGCCGTTGACCTTTCGCTAAGGGGTGAGCATATGCCTGCGGAAGAATTTAAAAGATTATTAGATCAAGATTCCAATGATTATCTCTTACTAGATGTAAGAAATAACTATGAATGGAAAGTAGGTCATTTTAAAAATGCAGAACTACCTCCCTGCAATAACTACAGAGAATTTGAAAATTATGCCTTGGAACTCAAAAACCGCCTTGCGGAATCCGACAAGGAAAAGAAAGTCGTTATGTACTGTACAGGAGGCATTCGCTGTGAGCTATACTCCAGTTTATTAATGAAGCATGGCATTAAAAATGTTTTCCAACTTGAAGGCGGTGTTATTAAGTACGGCCTTGAGCAAGGCGGTAAACATTGGCAGGGTAAACTTTTCGTCTTCGATGATCGTTTGACAGTTCCCATCAGTGAAGAAGAGACCCAAGTGATCGGGACCTGCCATTTCTGCGGATGTTCCTCAGATAATTATTACAACTGTGCTAATATGGATTGCAATGAGCTCTTCTTATGCTGCCCATCTTGTTTAGAACAACACTCAGGATGTTGCCAAGATAGTTGTCAATGCTCCCCACGTGTTAGACCTTATCATCATCAGAATCCGCACAAACCCTTCAGAAAGGCTTACACCTACTTTAAAAACGAAGCTAAATAATCAGAATAGGTCGATATATATGCCTCGACCTATTGATTCCCCTCTCTATAATTCTTAAAAATGTTTAAGATAGATTCTTGTGTTCCCTCTTGAACAACTGTTAGCCCTGGTTTAATCCCTTCTTCAGAGAGTTTAAAAGCCTCCATGGTATTGCAAATTCGACCATCAAGGCGTACTCCTATCCCCTTGATTCCGACCATATTGCCAAAATCTCCAAACATTTCTAGAGTCATCTCACAGGCCGTAATAAGAAAGACAACCCTTTTGCCAGGATTGGCATGAACAATGTCAAAAACCTTTTCACCTATATAATGAATCGTTGGAATAAGTAGAGGGATTGTATCCACGATTGAAGCGTGCATGCATTTTCCAATGAAGCATTGTTGGCAAACAGGATGGTTTAGATCTCTAATACAGTTCTCTGTAAACCTTCCCGAAGGGCATTCAAAAGGCTTATGACAATAGGAGAAGCCCATCACAAAAAGAACGTCTTTGTCCTTTAAAAGGGCCTCAAATTCAGACTGTGATTTTATCCCATAGAAGAAAAAGTCCCCCTCTCTTTTATAGGGCTTACCTTTCCAACAAGATCTCAAGTAATTAATCCCGTATTTAAAAGGGTGTTTTAAGATTCCTTTCAAAATAGCTCTTTTATGATCTTTTAAGAGAATCCACGACAATGCTTTCCACTTTAAATATTTGGCAGTTTGGTCGGTGATCCCTACCATTTTAGGCAATGTTCTTAGCGTTTTTACAGGATGTTCCCTAGAGGCCTTTTGAGCATTTGCAACCCAATGTTTTTCGGCCTCTTCCCAACTTTTTTTCTCGTCCCAGAGCTTTAGTTTTGTATTCATTTCTGTTATGCTTTTTATTTTTAGCTTCAACTATTATGCTTGATCAACCTATTTTTTCTATCAATGAAAACGAAACTCGTAAACAAAAAGCCCTTTATCTAGAGATCATTAAAGGGGCTCCCCCTTCCTCTCTTCGAGCTCTTAATTTAAAAAAAATTCCTTTTGACAAAAGCTATGAGGCATTAAAACTCATCCTGACACATGGAGGAGCTATCTATTTTAAAGAAAAACGTCTCGTGATTGATCTATTTGGAAAGGCACAATTTTATTATCGTTTAGAAAAAGTAGAAGATCACATTGTGTTATCAGGGGGGTTTAAGATTCGTCAGCACGACTTTCCTCTTTCTTCCATCGATCTTCTTGCTTTAGGAAGACCCTCATGGTTTATAAAGGATTACCATTTATTTGTTATTGATCCTGAAATTAGTACCAGCACCTTTTCTCATTTACCCACTCAAGTTAATCCAACAGACATTCCTCTTCTAGAAGAAGAAGCACGCGAAGATCATATTCCGTTCATTAATCCTTTAGAAATTTCTCTAACAGAAAAAGAACCTCTTCCTGTTCTAATCCTACAAGACAAGACAGGTGCCTTCGCTAATTTAAGAATGAATTATGGCCACATAGCGTGCGATTTTAACGACGCTGGATCTTTGATTAAACGCAATAAAACCTGCGAGATAGCGTGGGAAAAAGATCTTTTAGAAACAGATTTTATCAAAAAGCAAGTTGGTACAACTTACTACTATTGCCCCTTGGATAAAGTCACTAAAAGCCTTGGATTTCTTTTAGAAATAGGATGGACCATTTTTGATTGTAATGGCAAAAGAGTCATCAAGGAAACAGGACATAGTTTAAGTGCAGATCTTATCAAGAACCAAATCCTTCTTACAGGGAAAATTCAATATGATTCCTACTCGGTTGATATCAAAGATGTGGCAGGTACCTTTTTAAAAAGGGATCGTTTTTTAAACCTAAATGATCATACAGTAGGCCTCCTTGAAGAACATCCTGCCTACGAAGATCTCCTCAACGAAGGCACTCTTTTAAACGATGGCATAGGAATGAGCCGGTATGCACTTAAAGAGCTGCTAGATACAGGGCAAGAGACTAGAATCCAATTTTCAGAAAAGATTAAATCCCTTAATGATCATGCTCGAGCAATTCGACCATCCGTTCCATCCCTGTTTAAAGGACAACTCCGCCCTTATCAAGAACAGGGGGCAAAATGGCTATACCATCTTTATCAACTGGGATTAGGAGCTATTTTAGCTGATGACATGGGGCTGGGAAAAACAATCCAAGTTTTAGCCTTTATTGCTGAACTAAGCCCCGAATTAAGGCACCTTATTGTCGTCCCCACATCCCTGTTGTTTAATTGGCAACTAGAGATTAAAAAGTTTTTACCCCACATCCCTTTAGCCATTCATCATGGACCCACAAGGACAACTTTGGTAGAAGAACTTTCTCAGCAAGGGATTATCTTAACATCGTATACCACTTTGCGGATTGATAAAGAACTTTTCTCGAAAGCTTCTTTTAACTGCTTAATCCTTGACGAGTCCCAAGTTATTAAAAACCAAGATACTAAAACTTTTAATGTTCTGCAAAATGTAGAAGCTCTTTTCAGAATCAGCTTGACCGGGACGCCTATAGAGAACCGCTTGGAAGAAATTTTTGCACAGTTTCGTTTTTTAATGCCTGGATTCTTAAAGGAGCAGGACCTTCTTTTTAAAGAAATCTCACACCAAAGATTTTTAAAACGGCTGCAGAAGAAAATTCAACCCTTTGTTTTACGAAGAAGTAGAGAAGAGGTGGTAACAGATCTCCCTGAGAAAATCGAACAAACAATCTTTCTAGAAATGGCCCCTCAGCAAAGAGAAGTTTACGAAAACTATTTAAAGGCTTTCAAAAATAATACTCTTAAAAAAATCGCTTTAGAGGGATCCAAAAATTATCGCGTTGAGATTTTTGAAGCCCTGTTACGTCTAAGACAAATTTGTTGCCACCCTCTTCTCATTAATGCTGAATGTTCTTCTAGCTGTAAATTAGATATCCTTTTAGATGATCTAGAAACCGTCGTCAATGAAGGGCATAAAGCGTTAATATTTAGTCAGTTTACTTCGATGCTTTCAATTATTGGCCAAGAGTTAACGAGAAAAAAACTTTCCTATGTCCGCCTTGATGGAAATACAAAGAATAGAGAGAAAGTTGTAGATGAATTCCAAAACACGGCAACCCCCCTTTTTCTAATCAGTTTGAAAGCAGGGGGAGTAGGGTTGAACTTAACAGCAGCCGACCATGTTTTTATTTTTGACCCCTGGTGGAATGATGCAATTGAAAATCAAGCGATTAGCAGAGCTCACCGGATAGGGCAAAAGAAAAATGTCTTTGCCAAAAGATATGTGGTCTCAGAAAGCATTGAGGAAAAAATTTTAAAACTAAAAGAACAGAAAAATAAGCTGATCAAAGATCTATTTAATGAAGATTTTACATTGGATGAGAATGATTTAATAACTACAGAAGACCTGCTTGCTCTATTTGACGAATAGGTCCTCTAAGCCCTTTATTATTTTATTATTAGGGCTTAGAGAATTATTATTGTCTTGCGTCCACTACTTTTCTTCCTCTTCTTCAAGGTAACCTTTTTCAATAATTTCATGAGCTGTTGCTTTTACAGTTTCCAAACCTTCAGTAAAACCTAGCAAGCGCATAAGATGATCTACATAAGTAACTTCTGTCGTTAGCTGGTCATTAATAGATTCCAGCACAGCAATTTTTTTCAAAAGTTGCGCTTTAGTCATAATTCCCCCTTTCACTGTTAAGGAAAGACTTATTTGCTTCAGATAAATGCGAAATGTATGCCAGATTTGAGTTTTTGGGGGCTGAGATCAAGAATTACCTTTAAACAGAAGGGGTTAGAAAAATTTTAAAGCCGGACCAATTAAAAAAGGGGGCTAACTCAATTAGAACCCACATTTGATTTTCCTCTAATCCAGATAAGTTATTCCTGCGCTCACTATGAGTAGGATTTTAATCTAATTACTAGACCAAGATTTAAATAATGACTATATTTCATGCAAAACAGCATAACATAGATTCAAATGTCTAGGTACTATAAAACCTATCAATGGCAAAATGGCAAACCGCTTGGCTTAAATGGACAAGATAAACCATTGGAGCTATCTTATAAGATCGTGGCAGATCCTTATTATAAACGAATTAGTATTGAGGAATATCAAGAAGGGCTCTTCAACAGAATTATCTATGATTCCTGCCTGTTAGATTTTCGCTCTCTTAGACAAAATAACCATCTTGCGTGGGAGCGACAGTGGAGGGATAGCACAACAAGCCTAATTAGAGATGAAAGTGATCGTTTAGTTTACATAGAAACATATGAATTTCATGAGCATAAGTGTCTTAAATGCCACATTTTTTATCCTAATCATCAACTTCTATCAACGCAAAAGATGTTTTATAAAGGGATGAATTCCACGGCATTCAATGGTGTTATCTTATTTGATGCGATCATGCAACCTGTCATGCTCAAGGAATATGATATTGACTCTACAAACGGTGAATTTGGCCGTTTAATTAAAGAAGAATGGCAGAATCTTGGTCAAACGATTGAAGACTTAAAGCTCGATTTATAGCTGGATTGGGGATCCCCAATCCAGCTAGGATAGTTAGAATGACCGAGCAGACGTCATTCTTTCAAAGGCTAATTGTGTCACTGGCTTACCTTTAAAAAACCAGTCTGTCTTTACGTGATCATTAATGTAAGTTGTCGCCGGACCATGTTTTACATCGTTGATCCAGGTAATTTCCTCAACAACCATCATATTTTCATTGAATCTTTTTTCTAGACCATGTTTAAACCCATTTCTATAGTTGAGCTCAGCAATTTTCTCACCATTTTCAAATAGAATGGTTAAACCTGACTGTTGGCCTTGAGCCCACTCTTCAATTGCTAAAGGTTCACCGCTTGGTAAAAATCTTTTTACTTGACCATCAATCACGTTTCTATGATAGGAGGTCATTTCCTTCGGTGTTCCGTTGGGATAGTAGGTAGTGGAAAGAGTCAAGTTACCATGTTGATAGTTATCCATGGATAATAATTCGCCATATTGATCCCTTCTGGCTTTAACTCCATGCCCATCGACAATTTTAGCTTCAGATTGTCCTGAAATGGTAAAGTATTCCCCATTCACAAGGTATTGGCGATCATATTGCTCGGTTGCATATAAGCTACCGTTGCTATACCAGGTGCTTACAGATCTCCTATTAGGAGAGCCTTCGTAAATGATTTTTTGCTTAGGCGTGCCGGAGCGATAAAATAGAGATTCGGCAACTAAATCATCGCGTGAGTAAATTTCAATTTTTTCAATTGTGCTGCTATGAGGAAACGTATAGGTCGTTTCTCCATCTAGCACTCCTGCCACGTAATTTTTAGTTACAACAACCCCATTTTTTAAAGTTGTCACAACTTGTCCTTCTTGCCCTCTCTCATTCCAATCCTTCGGAGGTACTTCAACACCATACTTGTGCATATAGCACTCATCAACAACTTCGATAGGATCATTGCTGTAAGGAACAGGACTTTGACAACCCGCTAAGCCTAAAGCTGCTCCCATCAGAATTAAATAACGCATATTACCCTCTTAAATTTATTTTACTTCAATATTAAAATGCCTCTAACATATGCTTCGCAGTTTCAACAATGCGTGCATGCTCTTGATCTACTTCGTCTTGAGAAATGGTTTTATCTAAATCACGATAAATAAAATGCAAAGTTACATTCTTCATTTCCTTGCCAATTTTCTCGCTTCTAAAAATATCTTTTAAAGAAACTTCTTCCAACAATTCCGACGGAATTCTTTGAATTGAGCCTATTAATTGCTGCAAAGGCACTTGTTCATGGAGAGTGACGGTCCAATCTCTTTCAGATGAGGGGTAAATCGGTATGGATTTTAATTTTAATTCAGCACGGCTTGCTTTAAAAAGATCATGAAGGTTCACTTCTGCGAAAAAAACACGATCTTGGATATCCATTTTTCTTAAAATTGAAGGATGTATTTCCCCAAAAGAGCCTACCTCTTTTGAGTCTACAATCAAAACGGCCTGCCTCCCACTATGAAAGGGAGGGAGAGAAGATGCTTTGAATGAAAAACGTTTAATATTGAGCCCTTGTAGCAAATTTTCTATCATGCCTTTTAAATCATAAAAATCGGCCATACGAACAGCTGGGTCATGATGAAATGGCGTCGCGTGACCAGTTAATATAATGGCAGCAATAGTTTGCTCCTTGTACTGGTCACCATTTTTAGTATGGACACGACCGACTTCAAAACCGGATATATTAGGAACTTCATGATCCTTATTAAACTTAACGACCTGCAATAAACCTGGTAAGAGAGAAGTTCTTAAAATTGACTGCTCGATAGATGTAGGATTAAGAACTTTAACCAAAGAATCTTCTGGTTTTCCTACCTCTGCCACGATGTTTAACAAAGTAGGCCCAATAAGATCACAAGTCAGAAACTCTTGCAGTCCTTCGGCAATTAACCTTGTACGCACTTCTCGTTCAAAAAGGTAAATAGGAGCATGAGGAATTTCGGAAGCACGGAACGAGGATAAATGTCGCGGAATATTATCATAGCCGAAGATTCTTGCTACCTCTTCGATCAAATCCACTTCTCTACTAATGTCAACACGATAAGTAGGAACTTTTACCGTAAAGGTATCTTTTCCATCCCAGGAAACGCCAAAATTTAAACGTTGAAAAATAGCTTCAACTTCGCTGATGCTCAAGTGTGTACCTAACAGCTGGTTGACACGGCTTAAACGGCAGAGAATGTGGATAGGAAAAAATTCTTGCTGATGAACATCATAATAACCATTAGCTACCTTACCACCTGTAAGAACTGCTATTAACATCGCAGCTCGATCTAACGCCGCTACAACTCCATTAGGATCAGAACCTCTTTCAAACTTTTTCGAAGCATCTGTATGAAGAGCTAAAGTTTTAGATGTTTTCCTGATAGAAGATGCGTGGAAGTAAGCGGATTCTAATACAATCTTAGTCGAGTTCTCGGTCACTTCAGCGTTATCCCCTCCCATAACCCCAGCTATCGCTATAGGCTTCTCTGCATCTGCAATGACAAGCATGGATGAGGATAGAATCCTTTCTTTTCCATCAAGGGTCGTAATTTTTTCCCCCTCCTTAGCGGGCCGTACAACAATTTGCTGTCCGCTTATTTTAGCAAAATCAAAGGCATGTAAAGGTTGTCCAGATTCTAAGAAAACATAGTTCGTAATGTCGACAACATTATTTACACTGCGTAAGCCACAAGCCGTTATTTTTTGCCTTAGCCAATCAGGCGAAGGCCCTACTTTTACATCCTCGATGACACGACAGGTATAGCGAGGGCAATTTTTACTATCACTAACGGTAACCTGAATTTGTCCTTTTGTTTTTTCAAAACTTTGTTCCATTAAAGTCACTTCAGGCACTTTAATGGATGTATTTTGAACAGCAGCCAGCTCACGGGCAATGCCGATTAAAGAGCCTGCGTAACTTAAATTCGGGGTCAACGAAACTTCGAAGATCGTATCGGCATACATTTCGGCAATATCTGCCCCTTCCTTCACATACTCTGCAAACTCAATAATTCCATCATCATCTTCAGAAATGCCCAGCTCCTTTCCGCTGCAAAGCATTCCACTCGATTCGACACCGCGGAGTTTAGCCTTTTTAATTTTAAAGTCTTTGCCCATCTCGTCTCGTAAAACGGCTCCTACAGGAGCAAAGGCCGTTTTGATACCTGCACGGCAGTTTGGAGCGCCACAAACCACTTCATATGTATCCGTTCCATCAAATACCTTTGCAATGCAAAGTTTATCTGCATTAGGGTGTGGGGATGTCTCTAAAACTTTCCCTACAACAACTTTTTCAAAATTTAAAGCCACTTTTTCAAAGGCATCTACTTCAATGCCTAGACTAGTAAGAATTTTTGCAATTTGCTGGGGACTTAGTTCAACATCTATGTATTCTTTTAACCAAGAAAGAGGAAATTTCATGACTTTTACTCCAAGACCAAGAAAGTCATCTTAGCGATCACGTGAATAGAACTCAATCTCATTTTCATGCAAAATCCCTTCTTCCCATTTTTCCTTTGATCAATTACAATTATGCGTTTTATAAACTTCTTTATTTAGAATACTCTGACAGATAACATCCGTAGCATTACATTAAAATTTTAAGGAGAAAATATGGCTATTGAGCAAACGCTATCGATCATTAAACCCGATGCAATCGGTAAAAATCATATTGGCAAAATTATCGATCGTTTTGAAGCACAGGGCCTACGTGTTGTTGCTGCAAAAATGATTCATCTTAGCAAAGAAAAAGCGGAAGGATTCTATGCAGTTCATAAAGAGCGTCCCTTTTTCAATGATCTTGTTAAATTTATGACAACAGGTCCTGTACTTGTCATGGTTTTAGAAGGTGAAAATGCTATGTTGAAAAACCGCGAAATTATGGGTGCCACAGACCCCAAGAAAGCTGCTCCAGGAACAATTAGAGCTGATTTTGCTAGCGGTATTGATGAAAATGCTGTTCATGGTTCAGATAGCTTAGAAAATGCTAAAATCGAAATCGAATACTTTTTCAATAAAGGCGAAATTTGTCCTAGAACAAGATAATGCTTTTATTTATCGATAACTTTGATTCCTTTACTTATAACTTGGTGCAACAATTCCAAATATTTGGGGAAAGAGTCAAAGTTATCCGCAATACTGTTTCAATTGAAGAATGCGTATCTTTAAACCCAAAACGCGTTGTCATTGGGCCAGGCCCAGGCAGCCCCTCTGAATCAGGCATTTCAAAAAAACTCATTTTGACATGCCTTCACAAAAAATGGCCTCTTTTGGGTGTTTGCCTTGGCCATCAATGCTTAGCAGAGGTGTTTGGAGGAATTGTTCGAAAGGCTAAACGTCCTATGCACGGTATGATTAGTCAGATTTATCATCATCAGCCATCTCTATTTGAAGGAATTGCTTCCCCCTTTCCTGCTGTGCGTTATCATTCTCTGGCCGTCGAAGAAAGCTCATTACCTGCTTTCCTAAATCCGATTGCCTATTCTGAGGATGAGGAAATCATGGCTTTAAAACATCAAGAATATCCATTATACGGTGTGCAATTTCATCCAGAATCCATCTCAACTTTTGATGGGCCTCAAATTTTATCTAATTTTTTAAAGGAGTAACAATGTTAAAAAAATCGATCCTTTGCTTCTTGTCTTTTATCCTTCCCTTTTGTTTAAGCGCAGATATGCAAGAAAAAACCTTGTCCTTGATTAAACCTGACGCCGTTGAAGCCAATCATATTGGGGATATCATTGCTAAATTCGAAAAAGAAAATCTACGCATTGCCGGCTTAAAGATGATCAGGCTTACTAAAAAACAGGCAGAAGATTTTTATGAGATTCATAGAGGAAAGCCTTTTTATGAGACACTCACTGATTACATGTCATCCGGACCACTTGTTGCGATTGTTTTGGAGGGGGAAAACGCTGTAAATAAGAATAGAAACATTATGGGAGCTACAGATCCCTCAAAAGCAGCCCCCAATACAATTCGAGCTTCCTATGCAACGTCAATCACTAAAAATGCTGTGCATGGATCTGATAGTCTTGAGAATGCAAAAAAGGAGATCCCTTTCTTCTTCACTGAAAAAGAAGTTTACGAACGCTGGTAAGATTATTTCGAAGGGTTTTGCGCCGCTTTCATTTGTTGGCGTAAGAGAGCATTTTGAACTTTGGTCGCCTTTCTGGCAGCTTCTAGTTTTCTTTCTTCTTCTTCTAATTTTTTGTGTTCTTTGGGCGAGCTAGGGGCCCTCATATGCTTGGATT
Source organism: Parachlamydiaceae bacterium HS-T3 (assembly GCA_000829755.1). Classification (GTDB taxonomy): domain Bacteria; phylum Chlamydiota; class Chlamydiia; order Chlamydiales; family Parachlamydiaceae; genus HS-T3. The sequence continues at coordinate 7,521 of BBPT01000006.1, read as the reverse complement.
TTGCATAAAGAAGAAGAGGAAAGTTAGCTGTAAAAGCAATAGGCGCTAATCCTTGGATTAGAATACCAACTGCAGCGAATCCAAATACAAATGTTAAAAGAGAAAATAACACAAGGGCTACGGCTAGGACCCCAGCAGCTGCCGTTAAATAACGCTTTTCTTCAGGGGTATTCGCGTCCCATTTACCCTTCACCCCACCGAGGACATCTTTAGCTTTTGAGCCAATGTCACCCCAAGTATGACCCTGTAAGCTACTGGTCGAAGCAGGTGCAGGATTTGGTGCTGAGAGAGAAAGACTTTGATTTGCATTAGTAGGTACAATACTAGACAAGAGCACCCCCCGTGTAAAGCTTATTATCTATACTTATTTATTTTAACAAATATTAAAAAAAATAAGAACATCTATTGTTTTTATCTTTTTATTAATATATTTCAAATTGAAATAGATAAGAGGAACTACAGATATGGAATATCATCTACGGATAGAAAAAGGCTTAAGAGGGGTGATCGCAGACACTTCTACTATTTGTTACTGTGATCCTCAAAAGCAAAGCTTGCTCTACCGCGGATACTCTATTCAGGACTTAGTCCAGCACGCTAGTTACGAAGAAGTTGTCTGGTTGCTCCTTCACCGGGAACTCCCAAAAATCCATGAATTAAGCCTTTTTAAGGAAAGATTGAACGATTATGCAAAATTAACCCCATCCATTAGAATGACTTTGGAAGCTGTTCCCCCTACTCCTAATTTAATGGATGTTCTTCGCTCTTGCTGTTCATTACTCGGCCATTTAGAGCCTGAAGATCTTGAATCTGATCCCTATGTTGCACCTGAACGGTTACTGGGTTCCTTATTTTCAATGCTTCTCTACTGGTATCATTTTCATGCCGAGAATAGAAAAATAGATTTGAATTTTGAAAATTTTTCCTTTGCAGAGCATCTTTTGAAACTAATCTTAGGAATAAAACCCGACAGCGATCTGATCGATTGCTTAAATACCTCGCTTATTTTGTACGCTGAACATGAATTTAGCACATCTACTTTTGTCGTCCGATGCATTGCAAGTACCCAGTCTGATATTTACTCTGCTATTTGTGGAGGGATCGGCGCTCTTAGAGGGCCTTTGCATGGAGGTGCCAACGAAGAAGCGTTTCATCTCATTCAGCAGTTTTCCTCTACCTCAGAGGTAAAAAATAGTATTCAAAAGATGCTTAGCCAAAACAAAAAGATCATGGGGTTTGGGCACCGTCGTTTTACTCAGGATCCTCGCACACCTTTAATCAAGCAATGGGCATTAAAACTTGGTATAAAAAAAGAAGACCAACACATGCTTGCAATCGCAGAAACAATTGAGAAGACCATGCTAGAGGAAAAAAACTTATACCCAAATGTTGATTTTTACACGGCTCTCGCCTATCACTTCATAGGAATTCCTTCTCACCTCTTCACACCTTTGTTTGCCCTTGCAAGAATCGCTGGTTGGTCTGCACATTTAATGGAGCAACGCCGTCAGAATGTTTTAATCCGACCTGAGAGTTTATATACCGGACATCTTGGATTGCAATGGAAAGACTTAAATAAGCGCTGATGTTGCATCAAAGCTGACGAAGAATAACTACTTTCAGGAATCTTAGCCAGTTGTCGGTAGGCAGCTCCTACGTCTATGCGATCTTCTGGCTTAAATTGTAATAAGGCTAAAATCAATTGATCATAAGGATCGCTTGTATCGACGAATTGCTCCGGCGATCGTAAGGCATCTCTAATAATGCAGATTGCATTTTCAACCTCGAGTAATGTGGACTTACTTTTAAAGTAGTGTACTTTTTCTAAGGCGTGTTCAATGAATTCTGGCACCTGTCTAAATATTTCTTCATTAATTCTCTGGCAATACTTTATCTCATAAAGCAATATGCCTAGCGCCCAACAATCAGTAGCCTGATTGGTTTGAATGAACCGATAGGATTCAGGTGGGACTATCGCTGGAGATGTGGTACGAGGACCTGGCTCATTAAGGTGGTAGGTCCCTCCGAAATCGCCAAATTTAAGCTTCGATTCTCCTTTTTTGGAAGATTTAATAAAAATATTTTCGCTTTTTAGATCTCCATAAACAAATCCCTTCTCGTGCATTTTTTGTAAAAAACCAACAATGAGCTCAACGAGATCTTTTTTGTCCTTGTTGCTAAGTTCAGGTGTGCCTAAAATATCACTTAAACAGCCTACGTCCGCGTACTCTAAAATAGAACCGTAGAAGGGATTGGAGTAAAAGGTTTGATACATTTTAATGACTGAACATCTTAGCTCTTCGTCCTTTAGCAACTTGGCATGGATTTCGTTCTCTTTTCTTAAATATTCCTTTTTCTCATCCGTAGCATTCTGCAATAACCTAAAAATACGTTTTTTAGCTCGATCCAAATCAAGAGCAAGAAATACTTTATTATGCCCCCCTTCAAAGTAGGGGCCAAGAAAAGCAAAGTGGTTGGTGGTTTTGTTGCTCTGTTTAAATTGAAAAACTTTGAAAAAAAGCTGTTTCATCGAAGGTTGCATTTCCAGTGTGCGCAGTCCCAAATTGTTATTATTGTGTTCGGATCTTGAATCACTGTCTCTTTGCAACTCAGAAATTGCTGTAAATAAAAGCTTAAAAACTTTTTTTCGAAGGTAAAAGGGAACTTGAGAAGATCCTCTCTTTTCTATCACTTTATTTTTTAAATTTTTAAATAAAGAAAAATCTTCTGGCTCGCTTAACAGGCAATCAGTCAGTTTAATCGCCTTAGTTATTCGTTCGTCTAGCTTTAAAGCAGAAAAGCCTTTTTGGCATATTTTTGTTGCCCAGTCTTCATAGGTGTACTGAGTTAGAGGCCTTTCTATGAATCCAACCTGGCTCTCTTTTTGAGAGACTTCATCATTAGCTATTGTTGCTATACTTGATGAAGTGATACTCGATCTATTGCTCTGCTCTTGAGTTTGATTACAGGGAGCGTGCGATGTTCTTTTAAAAGCAGCTGTCCACTGCCTTCTTATTTGTTCTGATTTTTTGTACGCAATTCCAAAAGAGAAAATGACTTTGATTAGCAAAAGAAAAGTTGTACAATGGTTCGGCTTACGTTGAAACTGCAAGCCTGAAGCAGTAATTGAATGGGAAATAGCAAACATTGGCATAGCCCTCTAGTTACAAATTTTAACCCTAGATAGCACCCTTTCATTTACTATGATTAAACCTTAGGGGGATTATGTCAACCGTTAATGATCTCAGCGGAACTGGGACTCTTCCGTCGATCCTTTAAGGGTAGAGTTAGAAGAGCTTCCATCGGAGAGCAATTCAGAAATGGCATCAAAATAACCAGCACCGACAAAGCTTTGATGCTTAATCGCTTTATAGCCATGCTGTTTTTCGAGTTCAAATTCGCGATTTTGAACTCGAGAATAAGCCGCCATTCCTTCTTTTGCGTAGTTAACGGCAAGTTCGAACATACTTGCATTTAGAGAATGAAACCCCGCTAAAGTAATAAATTGGAATTTGTATCCCATCTCCGCTAAGCGTTTCTGAAAACTTTTTAATTCACTTTCTGAAAGGTGGCTCCAGTTGAAGGAGGGAGAGCAATTGTAAGCCAACCATTTGCCTGGGAAATGTTCATGAACACCTTGCGCAAATTCTTCGGCTTCTTTTAGATCGGGTTTGGAAGTCTCACACCAAATCAGATCACAATAAGGAGCATAAGCGATAGCACGAGCAATCGCATAATTAATCCCCTTTTTAATGGCATAAAAACCCTCAGGGGAACGTTCATGTGTAATAAAGTCGCGATCGACAGCATCAGCATCCGAACGGATGTAGCTTGCTGCCTCTGCATCTGTCCTTGCAATCAATAATGTTGGAACGTCGAGAACATCTGCGGCTAACCTTGCAGCGGCTAACTTTTGAATAAATTCGCTTACAGGGACTAAAACTTTTCCTCCCATGTGCCCACATTTTTTTAAAGAGGATAATTGGTCTTCCAGATGAATCGCAGCAGCACCTTCTTTAATTAAAGCCTTTACTAATTCAAAGGTGTTGAGTGATCCACCAAATCCCGCCTCTGCATCAGCAATTAAAGGCATAAACCAGTCAACAGTAGAGATTCCTTGCAAATTTTGAATATGGTCTTGTCGCATTAACGCATTTTGGATGCGTCGGATGAGATGAGGTGTGCTTAGAGCGGGGTAAAGGCTTAGATCTGGATAGGTTTCATCCGCGTCATTTGCATCAGCAGCTACTTGCCAACCGCTCACATAAATCGCTTTTAGCCCTGCTTGAATTTGTTGAACCGCTTGCGTTCCTGTCAAAGCGCCTAGTGTATGGATATACTGCTCATTTTGTAAAAGCTGCCAAAGCTTTGATGCTCCTATTTCTGCTAAGGTATAGTGAATTTTTAGCGAGCTTTGCAGGCGTACGACATCTTCTGCCTTATATGGCCTCTTGATTCCTTTCCAACGAGGATCTTCTGACCAAGTTTTTTGAAGGGTATTGATTTTATGATTCATGGCTAATCCAACTGTTCATAAGCTAATGACGTAAAAAATTCTGTAAACTCAATATTGCTAATTATTTTCGTTAAAATGCCTGCAGCTTCATCTAACTCTTTAGATGAGGGAAGTTTTTTTCTTTCCTCCCTTAACACACGATGCACAAGTTCCCTTGTCACTAACCGATCATCAGGTAATGCGGCCCCATGACGGATCCATTGCCAAACTTGTGATCGACTAATCTCTGCTGTCGCTGCATCCTCCATCAAGTTATTAATAGCTACTGCCCCCTGACCTCTTAACCATGATTCTATGTACTGCAAAGCTATTGCAATGTTGGTCCTTAAACCTTCCTCGGTAATGTTACCCTCTGGAATTACAAAATATAGAAGCTCTTCGACAGTGACTTGTAAGTCATTTTGAAAACGCTCTTTTTGATGAGGCTTACCTCGAAAGTGATTTTTAAAGATCTCTTCGGCAATCGGAACAAGATCTGGATGAGCTACCCAAGTGCCATCAAAGCCCTCTTGGGTTTCACGAAGTTTATCCGCCTGCACTTTAGAAATAGCAACCTGGTTAATTTCAGGGTTTTTGCGACTGGGGATAAAGGCAGCCATCCCACCGATAGCATGGGCTCCTCGTTTGTGGCAGGTATTGATGAGAAGCTTGGTATAAGCCTGCATAAAGGCTGTCGTCATTGTAATTTGATTGCGATCTGGAAATAAAAATAGGTCATGTTCAGCGAATTTTTTGATAATACTAAAGATATAGTCCCATCTTCCGGCATTTAGCCCTAGGCAATGCTCTTTTAATTCGAAGAGAATTTCCTCCATTTCAAAGGCGGCGGGAATCGTCTCGATTAAAACAGTGGCTTTGAAAGTACCGCTAGAGATGCCTAAGTATTCCTGTGCAAAAGTAAAGAGATCATTCCAAAGGCGAGCTTCTTCGTGGCTTTCCAGCTTTGACAAATAAAAATAGGGAGCAAGTCCATTTGCGACAAGGTAATGAGCATTGTGAAAGACATAAAGGCCAAAATCAAAAAAAGCTCCGGCAATTGGTTGGTCGTCAATGCTAAGATGCTTTTCTTTTAAATGCAGTCCTCTTGGCCGAACCATTAGGGTCGCAGTTTGGTCCTTTAAATGATATTCTTTACCTTCTGGGCTTTTAAAAGAAATTTTTCCACGAACGGCATCGATTAAATTGGCTTGCCCTTCAATCACATTTTGCCAGGTTGGAGATAGCGAATCCTCAAAATCAGCCATAAAGACATCAGCGCCCGAATTAAGGGCATTGATCATCATCTTACGCTCGACGGGCCCGGTGATTTCAATCCATCTTTTTTCCAAATTAGGAGGAATTGGAGCAACGCGCCAGCTTAAATCATTTCTCACCTTCTTCGTTACTTCAAGAAAAGAGGGCAAAGCACCTTTATCATAGGCAATTTGATCCATCCTTCTTTTTTCTAGTAGCGATTGGCGTCGTTCTTCGAATTTAACGTGTAATTGTTCTAAAAAGCGTATGGCTTCACGCGTTAAGATTTGGTTCTGGACTGGCACAAATGGGCCATCGATCATGATGGTTTTCACTTCGTCTCCCTTGTCTTATCTATTTTTTTCTAAATAGCATCTCAATGGATGCGTTTCAACTTTTTTGTATACATCCTTAACGGCTTTCTTTATTTTATGGGAAAAACGAATGAAGACATCACCTATGGAATTTATCGCTAAGAACAAAGTCCGCATGCATGACACTGATATGGCTGGTATTCTCTATTTTGCCAGACAATTTCGATTTGCTCACGACACTTTAGAAGATTTTTTTGAAGTAGAAGTTGGTATAAATTTTGATGATGCCTTTAAACGGCAAAAAGAAGCGTTTGTGATTGTTCACTGTGAAGCAGACTATTTGACTTCGTTAGCTGTCGGCGATCCTCTTGAAGTCCATCTTGTTGTCGAGAAAATCGGCCAAACCTCTTTTACCCTTTTTTACAAAATTTATCGAAAGGATGAGCTTGTTGGAACGGTTAAGACTGTTCACGTCGCTATTAACACGAGCACAAGAAAGAAAATTGAGATTCCAGAGAATATTCGCCATGCTTTACAAAAATACCACACTGACCATAAGTAATAAATCCGGGCCATCCTTTATTTACTTTTTTAATTACAAAAGCTTCTTGTATGCCTTATCTATCTGGCTAATCGTTTTCGTGATTGATCAAAGTGGTATCAACGTATTTACAATCGCTAATCATCAATTTCCTCTTGTGCCTTCAGCCATTGATTTCGTCGGCACTTCCTGCTTACTTCTTTTTAATCGAAAAGCAAGAACAAAACCTCCCTCCTTTAGTTCTTTTTTGATGTGCATGTGCATTTTTGATTTTCACAAAACTTTCAACTTATTTTTTGTACGATCTTGGCTACTATGATTTTGATACAGTTGAGTACTTTTATCTGTTTATTTTTTTATTTATAGGCACATCGCTTGTCCGATTTCGTTACTTTAGGCTTTATATACAACCTTAGCCCCTGACCTTTTAATGACTTAAAGCAAAGAACTCTTTAAAAATCAAAGTGCTTCCACACTTCGTAAACAATCATAGGATCTCTTTCCACATCTCGCCCTATGTCCTCAAGCACATGATGCTGAGCAACATACTGGCTCGAAAGAACGGGCGTATCAAAAAGAAGATTTTGGTTTAAATGTGCCTTATAAGCGACTAGCTCTTCTTGATCGCCTAGCAAGATTTCATTGAAGATTGAAGAATAGATGTGATGGCTCTCACAGCAAAGAAACCCTACATCATAACCCACTTTGGTCGCTATTTCTCTTAAGCCGAGCGGAGCTTTTTCTTCGGAAAAAAGATGTAGGAGCTGTAACCCTTTGCTAATTTTTTGAAAGTTGACCTTGCCCCGTAATTACATCCATAGCTAAATAGAAATTCAAGCAATTAATTTCTTATTATTTTCTTGTAAATTTCTAGCAAATTGTTCGGGGCTTAGTCCTTTCAAACTGGTATGGGGACG
>BBPT01000007.1 GCA_000829755.1 Parachlamydiaceae bacterium HS-T3 | reverse complement strand
CATATTTATTTTGAATGATCTTAGCACCTTTGGTAAGAGTTGCGTTTACTAGTTCCGTGTCTCTTGAAGAATAATGAGCCTTAGCATTTAAAATCATTGTCACTCCGAGTAATAAAATGATAAACCATTGAATTTTCATTAAAAGTTCTTTCCTCCGCTTTGTATGTAGTTATTCATATGCATTTTCAATACCTTTTGATAAGTCTTGCTCGTAAAACTATGATCAAAATTATCGGCCTCAGGGTGACAGGGTAGCTCAACGATAGTATCTTTAGCAGCTTCCATCCCCGATCGATGAATTTGAGGGACTGGATCTCGATAGCCTTTAACTCGATAATGAACAACTTTGGCACAAAGCTCAGGGTCAATGTAAGCACCTGGCGCAATAGCTATAAATATAACTCAATGCCCGCAGCCTCATGGCTCTAACCCTGAAAGCTGTAATGCTTCTTCGTAGGTTTCTACAAATTCATGTTTGTAACCCATTATATTGCTTGAATCTACTGTTGCATAAGACAGAACATTTTTAAGCAATTGAGCGCATGCTATGTCAGGATCAAAAAGATCATATCCATGCTTATCATACACATAAATAATCAATTGAACATTCTTTATCGTAAATGGAGGATCATACAAATACTGTTGCATCTCTTGATTATCAGTAACCAAGGTAACTAATTCTCTGGCGGAAAGAATTAATAATTTTCTTAGCGCATCCTTAGAAAGAGGTCCCTTCGCTTGAAAAGATAAATTCAGCTTTCTAATTGGCCCGCCAGGCATCGAGGCCCCTGAGCCAATAGGCTCTAAACCATATTTATTTTGAATGATCTTAGCACCCTTAGCTAGAGTCTCATCAACTAACTCTTCTTCCCTAATGATAGGAATATCGCTTCCTTGGTAGAGTAAGCTGCAAGCACTCAAGAGTATGCAAAGAATTGTCAGTACACCGAACTTCATGGATCCAGCCCAGAAAGCTGTAATGCTTCTTCGTAGGTTTCTGCTTCACTCAACTTATACACAAAGGTATTATCAGGATCCGTATATCTATATGTGAATTCACCTTCTGAAATTTGAGCTACAGATACACTTGGGTAGCAAGCTTCATAATTTCTTTCATCATGGTTAAAAATAATCAATTGAACATTCTTTATCGTAAATGGAGGCTCATACAAATACTGTTGCATCTCTTGATTATCAGTAACCAAAGTAACTAATTCTCTAGAAGAAAGGATTAGCAATCTTCTTAACTCATCCTTAGGAAGAGGCCCCTTGACTTGAAAAGATAAAACCAACTCTCTTATTGGCCCGCCAGGCATGGCAGCACCTGAGCCAATAGGTTCTAAGCCATATTTATTTTGAATGATCTTAGCACCCTTGGTAAGAGTAGCGTTTACTAGTCCCGTAGCTCGTGAGGGGTGAGCTTTAGCATTTAAAATCATTGTCACTCCAATTAATAAAATGATAAACCATTGAATTTTCATTAAAACTTCTTTCCTCCACTTTCTATGTAGTTCTTCATATGCAGTTGCAACACCTCTTGATAAGTCTTGCTCGTAAAATCATGATCCAAGTAACTAGCCTCAGGGTGACAGGGTAGCTCAACGATAGTATCTTTAGCAGCTTCTATCCCCGATCGATGAATTTGAGGGATTGGATCTCGATAGCCTTTAACTCGATAATGAACAACCTTGGCACAAAGCTCAGGATCTATACAAGCACCAGATGCAATAGCTATAAACATAACTCAATGCCCGCAGCCTCATGGTTCTAACCCTGAAAGCTGTAATGCTTCTTCGTAAGTTTCTTCCTCGTACGTTTTATATACAAAAGTATTATGAGGATCTACGCCACTGTAGTTTAAAATTCCCATAGAAATTTCTGCGACGGATACTTCGGGATCATAAACCTCACAATTGCTTTCATCGTGATTATAAATAATCAATTGAACATTCTTTATCGTAAAAGGAGGCTCATACAAATACTGTTGCATTTCTTGATGATCAGTAACCAAGGTAACTAATTCTCTAGAAGAAAGGATTAATAATTTCCTTAATTCATTTTTCGAAAGAGGTCCCTTCGCTTGAAAAGATAAATTCAACTTTCTAATAGGCCCTCCAGGCATCGAGGCCCCTGAGCCAATAGATTCTAAACCATATTTATTTTGAATGATCTTAGCACCTTTGGTAAGAGTTGCGTTTACTA
>BBPT01000008.1 GCA_000829755.1 Parachlamydiaceae bacterium HS-T3 | reverse complement strand
ATCAAGAAACTGGTTTTATCTACTTTGGAAACCGCTACTATGATGCTTCATTGGGAAGATGGATCACTCCTGACCCCATTGGCCATGAGGATGGACCCAACCTTTACGCCTATGTGTCCAATTCCCCCCTCACGCACTTTGACTTATATGGACTGTTTGAGGGCAACATTACTTTTTGGGATGGCTTTGAAAAATTTTTTCCCAATCATGAAAGCTCCACGTACTTTCATTTAGGTGTTAAAGAAAAACCTGATGTTAGATCTTTTTTTACTAATGGCATTTGGAATACTTGGCCAAAGGCTCTTGAAAGCTCGCTCTATTTATCAGACCTCGCAGGAGGCTATAACATACATACCGTGTATAATGCCACACATAGTTATTACGATGTGTTAGAATACGCGCTAGGACATGCAAGGATTGCTACGACGCCTGTGCGCTTATTACATGAAGCATGGGACAAATTCTTCAGCAATTGTTCTCCTGATGCCATGATTTTACAAAATTGCCATAGCCAGGGAGTTCTTAATGTACGTAATGCATTGGCGAGCTATCCTGAGAATTTGCGTAAACGAATTTATGTTGTAGCTATTGCGCCAGGTGCTTACATTGATCCTAAGCTTTGTGCTGATGTTGTGCATTATCGAGTTAAAGGCTATCGAGATCCAATCCCTCAAATTCATCGATGGGGGATGGAGGCTGCTAAAGATACTATCGTTGAGCTACCCTGTCACCCTGAGGCCGATAATTTTGATCATAGTTTTACGAGCAAGACTTATAGAGATGTTTTAAAAAGGCACTTAAACAACTATATACAAAGCGGAGGAAAGGAGTTTTAATGAAAATTCAATGGTTTATCATTTTATTACTCGGAGTGACAATAATTTTAAATGCTAAGGCTCATTATTCTTCAAGAGACACGGAACTAGTAAACGCAACTCTTACCAAAGGTGCTAAGATCATTCAAAATAAATATGGTTTAGAATCTATTGGCTCAGGGGCCTCGATGCCTGGAGGGCCAATTAGAAAGCTGAATTTATCTTTTCAAGCGAAGGGACCTCTTTCTAAGGATGCGCTAAGAAAATTATTAATTCTTTCCGCCAGAGAATTAGTTACCTTGGTTACTGATAATCAAGAGATGCAACAGTATTTGTATGATCCTCCATTTACGATAAAGAATGTTCAATTGATTATTTATGTGTATGATAAGCATGGATATGATCTTTTTGATCCTGACATAGCATGCGCTCAATTGCTTAAAAATGTTCTGTCTTATGCAACAGTAGATTCAAGCAATATAATGGGTTACAAACATGAATTTGTAGAAACCTACGAAGAAGCATTACAGCTTTCAGGGTTAGAGCCATGAGGCTGCGGGCATTGAGTTATATTTATAGCTATTGCGCCAGGTGCTTACATTGACCCTGAGCTTTGTGCCAAAGTTGTTCATTATCGAGTTAAAGGCTATCGAGATCCAGTCCCTCAAATTCATCGATCGGGGATGGAAGCTGCTAAAGATACTATCGTTGAGCTACCCTGTCACCCTGAGGCCGATAATTTTGATCATAGTTTTACGAGCAAGACTTATCAAAAGGTATTGAAAATGCATATGAATAACTACATACAAAGCGGAGGAAAGAACTTTTAATGAAAATTCAATGGTTTATCATTTTATTACTCGGTGTGACAATAATTTTAAATGCTAAGGCTCATTATTCTTCAAGAGACACGGAACTAGTAAACGCAACTCTTACCAAAGGTGCTAAGATCATTCAAAATAAATATGGTTTAGAATCTATTGGCTCAGGGGCCTCGATGCCTGGAGGGCCAATTAGAAAGCTGAATTTATCTTTTCAAGTCAAGGGGCCTCTTCCTAAGGATGCGCTAAGAAAATTATTAATTCTTTCCGCCAGAGAATTAGTTACCTTGGTTACTGATAATCAAGAGATGCAACAGTATTTGTATGAGCCTCCATTTACGATAAAGAACGTTCAATTGATTATTTTTAACCATGATAAAAGAAATTATGAATCTTGCTACCCAAATGTATCTGTAGCTCAAATTTCAAAAGGTGAATTCACGTATAGATATACGGATCCTGATAATACCTTTGTGTATAAGTTGAGTGAAGCAGAAACCTACGAAGAAGCATTACAGCTTTCTGGGTTAGAGCCATGAGGCTGAGTGTACTGGCAATCCTTTGCATGCTCTTGAGTGCTTGCAGCCAACTCTACCAAGGAAGCGATATTCCTATCAGTAGGGGAGAAGAGTTAGTTAATGAGACTCTAGCTGAGGGGGCAAAGGTTATTCAAAATAAATATGGCTTAGAGCCTATTGGCTCAGGGGTTGCCATGCCTGGTGGACCAATAAGAGAGTTGGTTTTATCTTTTCAAGCGAAGGGACCTCTTTCTAAGGATGCGCTAAGAAAATTATTAATTCTTTCCGCCAGAGAATTAGTTACCTTGGTTACTGATAATCAAGAGATGCAACAGTATTTGTATGATCCTCCATTTACGATAAAGAATGTTCAATTGATTATTTATGTGTATGATAAGCATGGATATGATCTTTTTGATCCTGACATAGCATGCGCTCAATTGCTTAAAAATGTTCTGTCTTATGCAACAGTAGATTCAAGCAATATAATGGGTTACAAACATGAATTTGTAGAAACCTACGAAGAAGCATTGCAGCTTTCAGGATTAGAGCCATGAGGCTGCGGGCATTGAGTTATGTATAGCTATTGCACCTGGTGCTTACATTGATCCTAAGCTTTGTGCTGATGTTACGCATTATCGAGTTAAAGGCTATCGAGATCTGATCCCTCGAATCATAAGGGCATGGGAGCTACTAAAGATACTATCTTTGGGCTGTCGTCTAAGGGCTAATTACCTGGATCATGTTTTTATGAACCCCAATAGATGAAAGAGGGTTAAAGCAGAAGGGAATTTTAATGAAGAGTCGATGGTTTGTCATTTTATTACTCGGGATGACGATGGCTTTAAGTGCTAAGGCACATTCTTCAAGGGATACGGAATTAGTCAACGAGACCCTTAATAAAGGTGCTAAGATCATCCAAAAAAATATGGCTTAGAAGCAATTGGTTCAGGGGCTTCGATGCCCGGCGGTCCTATAAGATCTTTATTTTTAGCGTTTCAGGTAGCTGAACCCTTTTCTGAAGATGGGCTAAGAAAGTTACTAATCCTTTCTGCTAGGGAGCTGACGGATTTAGTGGCCAATAATCAAGAAATGCAGCAATACCTACATGAGCCGCCCTTTACAATAAAAAATGTCCACTTAATTATTTATAATGATAGCAATGATATGGAAGAATTTGAACCCTTAATCTCAATTGCAGAACTTGATAAGGGGGAAATTGTCTTTCATACAACTGATTGAAAAAATACGTACATAGACAAGAAAACATGCTGGAATTTTATGAATAGGCATTACAGCTTTCAGAGTTAGAACCCCCAAAGTTCTCTAAATCTGGAAATAGCTCCAACAATCCAAATGGCAGGCGTAGTGTTGATGCATCCATTGGAGGGGCTAAAAAATCCATATTTCCTCCTTGATCAGATTTGGTATGGGCCTAAGGAAGGAGCAAGGCTAGCAAAAAGATTCAAATTATAGAAGTAATGGTCAAGATGGTAAGAAAAGATAAATAGAGGAATTTAGATGAAAGCTACACGTGTTTTTACATACTAATTGGATGCGTGCTTACTACATTTTCCTTAGAAGCACATGGGAAAAGAATGTCATGCTGTGTTGACTCTCCTAGAGCAAAAGATGGAGAACATGGAGTTCCAGGATATTTTGAAGACGGAGAAGATGGCGAAAACGGGAAAAATGGACAAAATGGACAAAGTGGTGGACATGGAGGGAACGGCGGGACAAGTATTTATGGGAATGGAGGGAACGGGGGAAATGGGGGAGATGCTGACTAAAATTTTTCTTGAAAAAAGACTTAGAATCCCAATAGAATTTCATTTGCTGAACATCTTTTGAAGAGGATAAGCTCTTTCTACCGCCATGCGAATAGCTTTGCTAGCCCCTTTTCATAGCTTGCATAGTAAAGTATAGATTGTTTCTTCTGCATCTTTTTTTAATTCTCCAATTTATCCAAGTCTTCAAGGTTGATTCACCTATGCCTTACTTCGACCACGCATTTTGTCTGAGCAATTTGATCAATGAGTTGCGAAAGCCGGTGTTGGTTGGTGCCGTCCAAATTAGCATCCCATTCATCTAGAAGAATAATTTTAGATTCAACCTGTTTATAGATCTCTTCCAGTTGTTCTTTTAAAAGTTCTCCAGTCGATCTCTCAGCTTCCTCGAAGGAAAAATGAAGATGGTTTTGGCTAGGAAGATAAAAAGCGTCTTCCTTGAAAATCCTTTTAATTTCCAAGAGGAGAGAAGATTTACCGCTCCCATTTTTTCCCCTGATCGTGAATCGTCCAGTTTTTTGCAGTAGGTTTTTAATTGAATCAATAGACAGCTGATGACCGTTTATGAGATCGCTCCCTTGGACTTGAATGCGTGGCCAATCAATCCTGGGTGCGTAGCTACTCAATCTGCTTGATTCGTGATTCTCGACAACATGAAGAATCGTTTGCATTCTTGTTTTCATCGCTCCGAATTGTGTGACCAAGTAAAGTAGGTCATAGGTATAGCTTAAGACTAGAAAAAGTCGCGGCATGATCACAAGGAATGCAGCAAGAGCAACTGTATCGCCTGAGTGATGATGCATTCCATAGGCAGCTATAATAAGGCTCGGGAGAAAGGTTGCAATTGAGATGCCAATAGAGACTAATTCGCGAAAAGCTGAGGCAGACACATTGTCTTTTACCGCATGATCGATACGGGTGTCTATATTTTTTTTCCAAAACTTCAAATTGTAGGCATTTCCTAGGACCACATTGTCCCAAAATGAAAGTACTGATTTTGCAAGCTCAATGCGACTATTTTGTGCCTTTTGAACAAGATTTGTATGAGATTTATTTTGTATTTTAATCAAAATAAAACTCAAAACTAAGCTGAATGAGTAAGAAAAAATAAATAGATAATCAACTAGAAATGTAATTGTAAGAATATTTAAAAATATGTTCAGTCCCGACGAAGTCAAACCATAGTAATAGTTGACGGCTTGGTTGATGGTTTGAGAACCCTCATGGTTTACTGTGGAAATGAACTCTTCTTGTTTTTTCTTATCGCTCCATAGATTAATGTGATGGGTGTTTGCCGAAATGAAAAGATAAATGTATTTTCTTACGATACTTTGTTCCCAAGTGACCAATAAAACGCTCATAACCGCAGCAGGGAGATAGGGCAGAATTAATGATGCAAGGTACAAGAACAAATTGGTGGAGAAATTAGCTCCAGCAACAATGTCATGAGATAATCTTACAATCCAAAGAGTGGAAGACGCAGCGATCAACTGCTGAACAATAAGTGCAATAAGACAATAAAAAGCACTCTTGTTCTTGAAACAAAAAGGATAAGGGGACTTTGAAATTTTGATTTTCATATTTTCTAAGTTACTAAGGCTGAATATTGAGAAATACTGTTCTCTGGCATGTTTCCCTAAAGATCTTTCTGTTAGAAATTGATCTCTATTTTGATGTTGCTATGCTTTTCTATATCTTTTGCAAAGCAAAATAGTAACTAATTCTTCATAAAGAGATTTTATTGTTCCAGATGCATTTGCCATTCTTCTCAAAACATATCAAAGTTCTTTGAAACTGAAGCGTAAGCAGGATTCAAAGTGATAAAATGTACTGATAAAAATATACCTAATGGAAGCACTTAACAAGACTGATATAGCGCATACAATTTGTCCTCTTTGCTCTTTTTTTCCAGCTTTATTTAAAAGTGGTACACCAGTCTAGTGGCTCCTGTAGCAAATGGAAAAAATTAAAAAAAATGTTATTTTTAAATGTTGATTTTATCAATATTTTTTTAAATTAATAATGCTAACTCTAGAGGAGAAATTATGGAAGTTTGTGGTGTCATAGCTCACATTCCAAGTTACCTTCAAAGACATTACATCTATTCCGTTCTTGACAGATGAAGGAAAGTCATAAGTGCCGGCATTTAGGGATTTGTTATCCTCAGCTACAATAAGTAATTTATTGTATCTTAGTAAGATCAAGTTTCTCTTTGTGAGAGTTTTAAACAAAGTGTCAAAGTTTTCGTAAATTTAGTGAGATTTTATGATAAAAATTATTACTAGTTTAATTTTATATTCGTTTTCCCTTTTACCAGCGGTTTCTTGGCAAGAAGAATGGACTAAGGGAGTAGAGCACTGTATTGCTAAAGAATATTTAAAGGCAGAAGAAAATTTTAACTCAGCCATTAAGCAACTTGAAGAGGAAAACAATCTCTCTCACCCTCATGTCTATGTTGATAGGGCCCGATTATTCTCGCTACTTAATAGAGATGAAGAGGCATTAAAGGATTTAAATGTAGCCATTGAATCCCAACTTTTAAAAGGGGATGATAGGTTGCGTGCTGTAGTTACAAGATTAATAACTTTCTACAGGCTTAATATGGAAGAAGAGGCTAAAGCTGAACTCGAAGTGTTTAAGTCAATCTATCCTATTCCAAAATTAGAAGTTTATAAAGATTGTGTTGTCATAAGAAATATTCCAGAGTGTGAATGTTCTAACGAATTGTTAAAATCATTTTTAGTAAGCACATTTTGTGAAAATGAAGATGATATAAAAATAAGCAATGGGATTTGCATTGCTAAAAGAAGAACATGCGAGCAAAATTGTTGCCAGCCAAGAAGTAAAGAAACATCTCTTAATGAAACAAAAAATTGAAAACTGTAGATACTGATGTGACAAAATGAGTATTGCAAGCAATGTGCTTTGCGCACATTGATCTAGGCATTTATGAAAACATTTCTCGTAGCTGGGAAAACTTAAAATGGGCGTTCAATTTGTGAGAGTAAGGAATAATGACAACTACTTCTATATCTCTTCAAAAAATTTTATATAATGATGAGAATGTTTCGTTGGTGATACGACCCTTACAACAAGAAGATGCCTCTGTATTAAACATCGCAGTGCAAGAAAGCCTAGATAATCTCTTACCTTTTATGGACTGGGCACATGGCGAACTGAGCGAGGAAAATCAACTTGCTAGAATTATCAACTCCAGCTATTTGCAGCACGGGGCAGGGTGTGATTTCGCTGTATTTAATTCTTCTGGGGATTTTTTAGTTGCAGCAAGTTGGCATTCATCCAAGATAAGGAATAAAAAATGCTTTGAAATTGGATATTGGACTAATGCTAGGCACTGCAACAAAGGACTTGCGACACTTGTAACAAAAATATTAGGCATTTACTGCTTTTGAACATATGGGATGTGACCGAATTGAGATTGGCTGTAATAAAGCAAATTATCTTAGTAAAAAAGTGATTGAAAAATGTGAATTTATCTTTGAAGGGGAGATAAGAAATTATTTTTCTAAACCAACAGAAAAAATGTTAAACAATAAGTACTCACCTGAAAGAACATATTTATTATACGGACTAACAAGTGAAGATTTGTCAAAAGTCTCGTGGTATTCAGGAATAAAGAAACATACAGAAATCCTGTACATTTAAAAATTAAAATTGCTTTCCCTTTTTGCATTCAAGGTCACTCCTCAAAGAGAGCATAAAAAACTCAGGTACTTCTTAATTAGCTACTCTTCCGGCCTTTGTATTCATGTAAATCATTATAATGCCAGTTATTGATATGCTAGCTTTTTGAACTTAATCGAGGAAACTTGAGAAATAGGAGAGCCAATCAATCGTGTTTTTTTATCTGCGCTTGGTCAAAAATTTAATATGATAAGGCTTTCATAGAATTTTTATTAAAGAGACTACAAATCCAATGAAAATGAAGTTAAAATTGACTGGATTCTCCCTTTAGGATCAAAAATTTCTAGCGATTTTATCTAAAAGGGGGGATCCATCCTAGTTCAATCACTAACCTCGTGGTATGCTGAGGTGACCATTGTCCCGGCTAATGCCGCGAAAAATTGAAGGAAAAATCAATCAGCAAAAAATTTTGGCAATATAATATTCATCCTCATATTGATCATTAATGAGCGCAGCATTTTTCCTGATGCCTTCGATCTGATAGCCATGTTTCTTATAAAAATTTAACCCTCTTTCGTTAGAGGTGCGTACTTTAGCCTCGATACGTTTTGCTCCTACATCGCGAGCATGCTTTTCTGTGATTTTAATAAGATTACTACCGATTCCATGCCCCCAAAATTCTTTTAGAGTAATGATTCCAAATTCTCCAATATGTTTAATGCAGGGATGTGTAGGAGAAATAAGTCGAAAATGCACATAGCCAATGATGCGTCTATCCTCAAAAGCCCCTAAACAAACTTCGGAAGCACTTTTTTGGCTTAAGTCAATTTTATCGATTAACTTAGATATTGGTTGTGTTTGACCATATAATAACGTATGGGTAGTTTCCTCTCCGCCCTGATGAAAATAGTTTTGCAAGTTCTCTGTATCTTCCATGCAAAAACTTCTGACAAGGTATCTCAGCCCCTTTCGGCTTTGAAATGTTTGCGCTTCTATTTTTGACAAAATTTTCCTGTATATTCTTAAGTTAAGACAACTTGAGCTCAATCTATTTGTTTATTAATCAATACCAAAGCTAAAAAGTCAATCTTTTGTTAAATTAAAGTTCACCTCCAATTCGTTTTAAAATCGATAGCATATTAAGAAGAAAGATGCAGGTATCGAAAAAATTTGTATCTTGTTGGAGAGGGAAGGATTAACTTTTACCAAGTGTACTGATTTTAGAGGCGCCAAAAAGAGGAAGTTGAAAGAGGATTTAAGTTCTTTGAGGAGATGCTTTGGTCAACTCAAAAGTGGACTTTTGACTTTGTTTCAATGCGTTAGCTAATGGTTGGTGCCTACTTATATGAATAGTGTTTTGCGAAGCAAAGACAAGTTAGAACTGGCACGTTTAATCATCTTAGCAAAATCGAATTTGCTAAGCTTTCAAGGAGAAAAACATGAAGAAAACTTACTTTTTAGCTGTAGTATCAGCGTTGACAATATTTTCTAAAGGGTATGGAATAAATGAGATGAATAAATCTAGTTATAGCTATGGTTATCAAAGATATGGAAACGAGACTGTAGAGGCGATTCAAGCTAATGGCAGCGTTGCCCTTGAAGGAACAAAAGTCTTAGGTCTTGTATCCGTTCACGGAAGTTTAAATGCAGAAGAGTCTGTTCTCGGTAGTATTCAAGTGAATGGACAAGTAGACCTGAAAAATTGCTTAATCAATAACACGACAACTATTAATGGACTATTGAACTAATGGACTATTGAACGCAGAAAATACGAAATTCCAAGAAGAACTTTCATTAGCCTCTCAAAGAATTACATTAAAAACTTGTTATGTTGATTCTTTAATTGTTCGCGAAGTACAAGGATATGATGACGTTCAAGTAATCGATTTGCGTAGTGGAACGAAAGTTACAGGACCAATTGTTGTAGAATCAGGAAATGGGGAAATTTGGCTCTCTTCTAACAGTGAGATTTCAGATCAAGTGAGTGGGGCCAAAGTATACAGAAAATGAGACCCAGGGTCCTTTAAGCCATGTAAAAGAGCTAATCCCTCTTGCCTTCCTTCAGAGCCTGAATCCAACTTCCATTAGAACTTTAATAAAGAGGCTATAATTACTGATAGGGAAGAAAAAGCTAAAACTTGACTCGAAATGTTTCTGTCATAGGATTATTTCAAATGAATTTCTTAATTATCTAACATTCAAACACTTGAATTCATGAAATCATTAATGCCGGTTATTGACATGCTAGCTTTTCGCATTCAATCAGGAAAACTTTTTGGCCTCGGATGGCCTGAGAGTAATCCCTAGAAGCCCTCACTTTTTAGATGAGGGAGCAGTCACAAGGTAGCATTTGCTTTTTGCATTATTGGTTCTTTGAGCAGCAAGTTCATGCTACTTAAGCTTTTTTTGTGAAAAGTTCGTTTGGTCTTTGTTAAACAGTTAGTCTTTTTAGGATATGGTTGTGGTTGTATTGCCATTTCTTTTTGGTTATGTGGGATTTCGTAGTGATAAATAAAAGGAGGACTTATTGAATGATCGTTTTGAGATGCATGACGACCAGAGAACATAAAATTCACAATAAGTATTATTACAAAAAGAATGATGTATCTTAAGTAGCTAACTTTTTGTTTTATAAACATTCCTGCTAACCCTATCAATAGGGTAGTTATGCTGGACTGTATCAAAATTTCTATTCCTGGCGTAAGGTAGGACGCGCGCATTAATGTTCTCCTGTTTTTAAAGGTTCAATACTAAAACTTTTTTTATTTTTAAAAAAATAGTTTCAATAAACATTGAAGATTTTATTGCGCAGAGATAACATCAGCGTGTTTTTATTCAACAAGGTTTCACGCACAGCGGTTATTTCAAAGCTTGCTCAAGGAGAGTATTAAATCTAGGTACTTCTGCTTAATTAGACACTCTTCAAGCATTTTGCATGCATGGAATTCCTTAATACGAGTTATTGATATGCTTAGCTTTTCGCACTTAAGCAAGAAAACTTGCGTGAAGTGAGAGAAGCCTTCTTAACTTAAGTTCTTTCCAAATTAATTGCTTGAATCTCCTATTTACCTATAGATAGTCTTAGGGCCAGGGGCAGGACTTATGAAATATTTCTCGTCACTGAAAAAACTAAAAATGGATGTTCAATCGCTGAATTAGTAAATGACACCTTTAACAAGGGGATTAAGATCATGCAAAAAAATATGGCTTAGAAGCAATTGGTTCAGGAGCTTCGATGCCCGGCGGCCCAATAAGATCTTTATTTTTAGCGTTTCAGGTAGCGGAACCCCCTTTTCTGAAAATGAGCTAAGAAGGTTACTAAGCCTTTCTGCCAGGGAGTTTTAGTGGACTTCGTTACCAATAATCAAGAAATGCAGCAATACCTCTATGAGCCACCCTTTACAATAAAAAATGTCCACTTAATTATTTATAATGACAGTAATGATCTTGAAGAATTTGAACCCTTAATTTCAATTGCGGAACTTGATAAGGAGGAATTGTATTTCATACGACTGACTAAAATACTTACAAAGACAAGAAAACATGTTGGAATTTTATGAATAAGCATTACAACCTTCAGTGTTAGAAACAATGCATCCATTGGAAAGTCTAAAAAATCCATTATTACCTTCTACAAGTGGAAGGCGATTATGAGATTAACTTTAAGAAAGTGTGTATAAAACCTTAAAAAGAAAGAAGCCTCAAAGGAAAAAAAACTAAGGAAGAGAGAGGGAGTATTTTTTAGGATAGCGTCTGAGAAAATTCTTAAGTCAACTCAAACATGGCTTCTTGATGGTTTTTATGGGTTAGATAATTGGAAGTGTTTTAGAGGGCTTGAAATACGCTTAGTAGGACGAAGTTTGACACACTTTGCACTGCGCTTTATTCATGATTGGTGAGTGGGATATCTTAAGGTAGACCATCCGGAAAAACGGGATTAATAATCAAACTTTAAAAGATCTTTTAAAAATTTCATCAAGGACTCTTTCTCTCATCTGCTCGAAGGTCTTTTGAGCCGATTTCGCTTTCTCATGTTTTTTCTCTATCTCCTCTGAAAACTCTGTATCACGATGACGTTTTTCATTAGCGTGTTCATCACTAGCTTTATCTATCACAGCTTGTTCGGATTGATCTGGGGAGAAAATTTCATTGTGGTTTGTGGATTTCTTACTATCAACAGGGGATCGGCGTTCGCGATAGATGGTAGAGTTGTTAGAGATTTCACGATCTTTGTCTTCAAAGCTACTTTCTTTCTCATGATTATTTCGCTCTTGCAAGGCTGCAGCTTCCTTCATCCGAAGTTGAGCGCGTGCTTGTAGGAAATCGTTAACAGCCCGCGTAAGCTCTTTCGCTTCCTGTCCATTAAAAGCTTGAATGTTGTTTCGGGAAAATTGAAATTTTTGCCCGTTAGATTCTCTATAGACAACCTTGTCTATTTTCTTTTTTTCCATGAGCTCGATGAATCTTTGATCCGCTTTAAATGTAGAAGTGGTGGGGTCATAGAAACCGAGTCTATTCTCCGCTAGTAGTTTTGTAATTTGTCTGTCTGAAGCGTTGTTTAAGGTTATTTTTTCAGCAAGAACAAATTTTCTAAACCCAAGTAAATTGGACTTTTGAGTAAGTTTAACTTGAGTGTTAGTGTGAGTTGAGGTTTCTTGAACAGAAGAATTGTGAGGAATAGGGTTGGGGTTAGTATCTATAGCAGCCATATATTTACCTTACTTTCAGTAAACTTTTCTTTTATTATAAAATTTTTTATTATTAAAAATAAAATTATTTTTTTTAAATATAGTATTTAATAATGATAGTGAGAATAATTACTAAAAAACTTTAGCCGGGGCTTTGGGGATAATCTCTAGCTGTTGAATGTGCATTGAACAGCTAGAGAAATTTTACCTAAGTTCACTAGGAAAGGTAGGGCAACCAAATTAACTTTTTTTCACAGGCATACGGAAAATATAACTTAAAAAGTTACTTAATTTTGAAGATTCTTCCAATCTGAACTCTGACCTATAGAATTTTTCTTTTTTGGAAAAATCAATAGGAGTGTAAGCAGAACAACCTACATCCCAAGCAATTCTTTCGCCATGCTTATCATCTCCAAACAGTAAGACAATTTCTTTGGGATTCTTAGGATCAACCAGAGTTTTATGCCATGCGGGATCAGATGATATATGTGCGCAATGATTATCTTTTTTATGTAGGATCATTGCAAATCTCCGTTCTTTAAATATTTTTTCTATGTCTTTAGGTGAAGTGTTGTCACGGCTTAGGTATTTAAAAACTACAGCATCGTATATTTTACCATTTAACGGATCCTTCCACTTCTCGTCTCTTTTTACAATATAGGCTCCAAGCATGAATTCACCTTCAACGTTAGTTCGATCCCCATATAGATCCATACTTATATCCCTATGAGACTTCATTGAAACTGTCATAAAAACTCCTTTTTAAGTAAAAATTTTAATTCTTTTTTTGTTTTGAAATCAATTTAATTTTTTTAATTAAACCGAGTTTATTTTAAAAAAATAAAGTTCTTGGTAAGCATTGTACAGAGAAAAAACTTTGGTGCAAGATTTTTTTTGCTCGATGATTTTAGTGATTGAAAATCAAGGAGACAGGGGTTCAAACAATATCAATATTTTTTTATAATAGGAGTTAATGGGTCAATGATTGTTCTAATTTAAACTTTACAGGAGGGTGATATGGATGATGGCGAGCCTTCTTCTTTTGAATTACAAAAAATTTATTCAAAGTTAACATCAATTAGCAACAAGCAATTCTTTGCTAATACAAAAGATTTAGCATTAAAAGGTGACCCAGAAGCACTTTTTAACTTGGCTACTTATTATGAACAGGGAGTAGGCACTAAACCAAACAAGCAAAAGGCATTTAATCTCTATAAACTATCTGCGGAGAACGGTTTCATGCCCGCCTGCTTTTCTTTAGCTCGCTGTTATCAACTAGGCATAGGGGTAAGCAAGTCACTCGGCGAAGCGATCAAAACCTATAATATTTGTATTGAAAATGGCTATGCCATTGAAGAATGTGCTCTTAAAATTTACTACTGTCGTCTCGAAATGGATGGATACTCTTCAGCCTTGAATGACAATTCTAGATTTTTTTCAAATGCAGATGAAGTGGTTTGTCAGATTAAAAAATTTTTTCCAGGTACAACCACAGAAGCCATGGTTATACTGGTAAAGGTTGAATCCATCATAGAAATAAAGATCCATAAGCGAAAGCAACTAGCTTTAAAATTAGTTCATGTCAATCCATGGAACGGATCATTGAAAGAGGATGATTCCATCCTTGATAAGATAGCAGTTTTCAGCAAGGGAGCAAACGAGGTCTTATACCTATCGAAAAAATTATATCAAGATTGCAAAGACAATCGTATTAGTTTTTTTGAGCTTCCCATTTCCACAGGAGACAAGCAAAATTACATTTATGTTAACGGTGCAACATTTAAAATGTTTTCTGATGAGCAGTCTAACTATGCGTGGAGAATTTTTTCTAACATCTCTCAATGTATGGATAGTACTGATGTGAAATCCATTTTGCCTTTCTCAATTTTTTTCAATACCAACCCTAAGATGCTACAGGGATTGCCTGAAATGAGAGTTCTGACAGTAGACGATTCAGGCGAATTGTTTTATATTACTTCTTCGTCAAATGAGAGTAATATGATCAGAATTTCTTCTATCAATGAGCAAAATTTTACTCTCTGGAATGAATTTGCAAATGACTACCGCGTTGTCGAATTGATAGGTAATCGACTCGCTGTTCACGAAAATTTTATTGAGCGGCTTTCAAAAGATTTAAAATTCCCCACCGCATTGTTGTTAGAAGACCGAGGAAATCAGGTTATCTATAACCCATTGATTAGCATCTCTATCTTTAATGATGACAGGTACGAAACGATGAAGAAACAGGCCCATCGACAACTTAGCGACAAATAATTTTTTATCATCTTAGCTAGCTCTTTTGTCGAACGATTGTAAACTAGGCTGTTTGCCTTCTTATCAGTGTGAAGACAATTTCTTTCGGTATGAGAATCGTTTGTAATCATTCCTGCCGTTAGCTTTGAAAAGTAATTTTTAGATTCACCTTCAAAATTAAAACAGCACTTTTTGATTACCCTTAAGCTTGCTTGATTCGCCTTATTGCATCCAACTTCTACTCTATCACAACCAAAATGTTCAATCGCTAGCACAGTTAAAATTTTTGTTGTTATTTGTTGCCAATCCCTTATTGCAATGGTTAGAAGCGGTCCAATAGCCTATGTTTAAAGCCTTTTTATTTGGAACTCTCGAACGAGCTAACCTTGCAGATAATAAAAATTCATTAGTTTTTTGATCAAAAACAGAAAAATCATATTCTAAGCCTGCATGAAAATTGTGTTGCAATTCCGTTATTCTAACAGCTTGACTCTCAATGGATTGTTCTTTATGAAACCAATCCATAAAAGGCTTTAGACATTCAATAAATTTAATTATTCAACACAGCCGATTCACGTATACCATGCTGGTGATCTTTGCTTCTCTGTATAGAAAATATCGCGTATTTCTTCTTTAATCATTGCCAAGCATTATAAAATTACAAGTGGGCCATTTTATCGCATGTGGAATGGATTAAACTTAATTGCACGAATGCATCAGACTTCTTTCGTTAAAGAAAATTTTTTGTTTTTGCTAAAAATAGCTGCAAAGAAAACCTTATAAATACATCATGTTTGCCAATGAAACTATCATTAATACAGTCCTTTTGATCATAAGAATGGCCCTTTACCCTTCAGGAGAGCTTATGAATCCTGAAGATAAGAGGTATATTACAGATGAAAGAACGTAGTTTTTTTCAAAAGGCTTTTGGAGTTGAAAAGCTACATAAAAAAGCTGTCGAAAATTCTAACGGTGCAATTGCAGGACTTTTGATAGATTAGATAACATTATAAGAAGGAAGAGAAATTATGAAAAAGATCGTATTAGGTTTATTAGCACTGGTTTTTGTAACCGCTAGCGCGGAAGCTGCTAACCGCTTCGATGAATCTTTTGATATAAACGACCCTTTAAAAAACTACCCAGGATTAAGAAAAAAAAATTAATAGC
Organism: Parachlamydiaceae bacterium HS-T3; assembly: GCA_000829755.1. Taxonomy (GTDB): domain Bacteria; phylum Chlamydiota; class Chlamydiia; order Chlamydiales; family Parachlamydiaceae; genus HS-T3. The sequence continues at coordinate 43,636 of BBPT01000008.1, read as the reverse complement.
CCTATGAATTAAAAGTTTGGTAAAAGGCAAAAATCCATTGCAGAAAGAGAGCTCCTTATCCTCCTTCATAAAAAGCTGCCATCAGAGCTTTGAGGAGGGTAAATGCTCTGAAATAACTTTTTAAGTGTCTTACCAAGCTTTAACTTGGTTCTTTTTAGATACAGAGTTATCACTCATTAAGCAATTTTTAATCCGCTAATGAAAGCTTTTTTACTTAGACGGTTATTGCAATAGCTCTTTCTATTATAGAAGCAGCCCTTCGTCATTTGGCTTTTGCTATACATTCCTATCTCTTATTTTATTGCAAAAGGGTCAATTAATCACATAGCTCAATCCTTAGTAAGTTCTATCGTGAAATAAAAAAGTTTGAGCAACTTTTGAGCCATGAATGGCACGCTTATATTAAAGCCCAACTCAGCATTGAGCTGATTTGTGGCAATACGTTCTACAATTGATTCTCCCTGTGGACTCGTTGTTTTCATGCTAGCTTGGTGAATAGTATCCATGTAGATAATCCTCTTAATGATGAATATCAGAATGGGAAGAGTAAGTATTATCAATGAACCATTTTTTCAGATGCGTTTAGGTTAATCGTACTGTTTGCTTTAGATGGGCATAAATTTGTATTTTGCGTTAACCATGAATTTATGGAAGTAATCACTTCAAGAAGTGATTTTGGAAGTGAAAGCGATTTGTTTCGTAAAGAAAAAGCTTTTAGGTAATCGCGCCATAAAGGTTCCATAATACCTATAAATTCCACATCAGATCTTAGAGGTAGATCGAGCGAGCTCTGTCTATGATTAAACACCCTTGCGGTAACCTGATTTGTGTATGAGGGATTAAGACACTTTTCAAAGGAAATAAGTGAATATAGGTCATGAAAATCCTTCATACGAGTATTACCCAGCCCCCTAGAAACAACGGTTTCTAATTTCTCAGCAAAGATAAACTCTTTAGGATAAGAGTGCACCTGGATTATACTCTCGAATAGAGGCCCTTTTGCAGTAGAGGTAAGATTCATTGGATATTCGACAGGTTCTACGACATCGCCAAATCCGAGATCGATTTGAATGTGCGTTTGTGGTCCTCCCAGTTTAGCTAATAATAAAACTTCTATTCCTGTGTAGTTCATGTGTGGATGCGTGAGCTTTCCAATTTTCACATTTTCAAAGGCAAACCCGTCTTCGAGATTAATACCACAAATATGGTCAAATACTTCGTTTAATAATTCTTCTGTATTGCAAAGTCTTTGAACCAGAAAATCTAAATCTTTTGTTTCCCTGCCTATGGGAATATATCGAGCAAGGAGCGATCCTCCTTTGAGGATAAAATTAGTTTTGTATCTTGATTGGCAGAGCCTGGCCAAAAAACGCTCTAAAATTAGATTGTGCCAAATTTCTGCAAAAGTAAGGTTTCGTTCTTTTGCGAGCGAGCGAAGGCGTTCTTTTACAGACTGTTTTAGTGCTTTATTCATGTGGTTAGTGCCATAATAAAAGGATGAATGTCGGCTCGAAGTGCTTTGGCATACTTCATAAGTTTGCTTAAATTGGGCTTATCTGAACTATTTTGACGTAGATAAGCTTGCAATGCCTTAATAGCCACTTCTCGACTCAAATATCGAAAGGAGTCAACGATGGTTCTTTCCCTATCGAAAATTTTTAGATGACAGTTGCCTATTTGGATTTCTGTTTGCCCAAGCTCGATATTTCTCATTCTTACGATGCGGGTTCTTTCTCTTTTTGGACTCTTTGATGTATGGGGGACTGCTATCCAAAACTCTCGCATGATTTGATCTGTTAGATGGTAATAACAAAGGGCAGATATCAGACAAATGACCCCATTAGGAATACTCATTGCCACTAAAGATAGGTCTTCCCATTCAAAATCAACATCTAGATTTGTTCCCCACCCCCTATATATTCCTCTACCAATTCGCTCAATGACTCCATTTTTACAGAAATATGAGAGCATACGGACTGGAATACCGGCAGTTCGCGCCTCTAGAGCACTAAAAACCGGTGCTTTTGTCAAACTTTGAAGAAGTGTCTCATATTTAGAATAATTCATAACTTGAATGTAACACAAGCACCCAAAAAATACAACTGGGTACCTCTATTACATTTTGATCAGAGCGGGCAAATAAAAAAAATTTTGAAAAAACAAAAATGACTACTATAGTGCTCGTGTACTCAGATCATCTTTAAAGTTGTAATCTAAAAATTTCAAAAGGTCTTACCTCTTAAGCTTGGTGGGTCATTTTATCGTATGTGGAATAGATTAAACTTCTATCTTGATGATTCCTATTTGCTACTTGGTTTTTGAAAGATTTCATAAATGAATAACGATAAGGCCATTCCAAGAGCTAAATAGCCATCCGTTAAATTTTTTCGATAAAAAAGCTCAAAAAAACCTATTCCTGTAATAAATAGCAGGGCTAATACATCAGAGGTTGTAAACTTTTTCATTATCAATCCCACATCGGATCACAAGGAGCTTGAATATATTTCCCTATATCTTCAAAAGGTTTAACGCAGCGTCTATAAAAGCCTTCTCCTTCACAGCACCAATAACAACCTTGTTGTATTTCATGACTGCCAATCCGCATGCCGTTTGGCATTTTAATGATTTAAAAGCTTTTCCACACCAGCCAACACCTGCAACAGCCATGCGATCGCACCAACCCTTACATGCATTGATTTTCTCCTGGGTATCTTGGGCTTTTATGATGAAACCGCAAGCATCACACTTTCTATCGCTATTCAGTATGTCATTACAGCTTTTACAGCCACAATTTTTCTTAATAAGCCATATTCCAGAGCTTAATCTTTGAATGTCATTTTTGCTAAGACAAATACCGCTGTGAATGTAATAGCAAGTCATTAAATTGATGTAGCAAGAGCAGTCTGGGGCATTTCTATGATGATATGTTTTTTTGTTTTTTCAACAATTGGCTTATTTTCAAAATTTTCAGCAAAAAACTTTAAATCTTCTAAAACACCTTCATCCATTCCTAAACGCGATCTTGCAATCATGCGACTAATGGTAGCTCTAGATTTTTCTTTTTTTGTAATTTTTTCGTTAGATAATGCTTTGTCAAGATCTGCTAAGGCTAATTCATTATTTTCTAATAGCAGGTTTAACCTCGCTCGGTCCACGTATACGTATGGATGAGCTAAATCACTATTTTCTTCCATGTAGTGAACGGCTAGATCAAACATTTCTCTTGCGGAATCATACTCTTTCTTATCACAGTGTTCTACGGCTCTTATCCAATACTCTTGCCAATCATCAGCTTGAACATAGGTACTGATAAGCATGCATATATAAATTAAAATTCTATTCATTCAAACCCTGAAAATTTCAATAAAAAATATATTTCAATTGTCAAGGTAGCGAAAAACATAAATTATTATCCAATAAATAATTTTATATATAAAACCTCAGGTCGTCCTAAACATGTAGTGATTTAAAAGTTTAAGGTCATGAGATGTTCCAGTATTTTTTTGATAAAAAAACTGGAACATCTCATGAATATTTCTTGTCCCCATTGAAAATCACACAGCGTTCGTAAAGTGGTTCAAGCTACATAGGCAAACAAAAAGATATGAATGCCTGCTTGTAGAAAACAATTTGTTGAAAAGATCCTCAAAAATAAAATTATCCGATGGACGCAACATAGTGCCGTTGGCAAAGAATCTGGGAAGACAAGTTACATTGAAAGATTTAACTGCACGATTAGGCAGCGATGCCAAGATTAGTCAGAAAAACATTGTCATTTTCAAAGAAAATTAAGAATCACATTGGTGCGATCAAAATGTTCAATATGAAGTTGAAATCACTACCTGTTTAGGAAATTTCCTACAACATAGTTTCAACAACTATGATTTAATGATTGTTTTTCGCATAAATTAGAGCGGAATCAATATTTTCAAAAATTCTCTCCTTGCCAATCGATCTTTCAATCCCAACATTTTGTAGAAAGTTTACTTGCTCTTCGCTCACATCTGATATTAGAAAAATGACTCCTCTTAACTCACACTTCCTGCTAAATTGCTTGATAGCGCGAATCCCCGTTGCATCAATTAATGGTGTTTTATTTAGCCTTAAAATAAACACTCGAGGATATTTATCTAAACGAATAAGGGCTTCATCGAGTAAATCTGCCACGCTATAAAAAAATGGACCGCGAATTTCAAAAATTCTGACATCATCAGGAATATTTGTTAGTTCATCATCAAGCTCTGGTGTCTCATTGCTATTTTCTTCGACCAAAATTTTACAAACTTGGACTGTTGTTCGATCCGTCATGTGCTTAATAAAAATAAAGGCTGATAAAATGACACCAATTTGCACAGCAACGGCTAAATCAATGAGTACTGTCAGCAAAAAAGTGATGATTAAAATGAGCGCATCACCTTTTGGCCCCTTTAAAATTTCAAAAAAGTGAGGCAATTCACTCATATTCCAAGCAACAAATACAAGAACTGCCGAAAGAGCAGCCAAGGGAATTTTTCCGGCAAATGGAGCCAGAAAAACCATAAGAAGCAGAAGGGTAATTGCATGGATCATACCAGCAACTGGCGTTTTTGCCCCAAGTTGAATATTGGCTGTTGTACGGGCGATTGCTCCTGTTGCTGGAATTCCTCCGAAAATAATCGATCCAATATTAGCCCATCCTTGAGCCACCAGTTCACAATTTGAACGATGTTTGTGACCCGTCATCCCATCAGCAACAACAGCTGAGAGAAGGGACTCTATAGCACCAAGTAAAGCAATTGTAATTGCATCGGGGAATACTGTTTTAATGAGTTCATATGAAAAGTCTGGAAAAGAAGGGGTCGGAAGAAGATTTGGAATTGCTCCAAATTTAGATTCAATGGTTGTAAGAGGAAGGTGAAAAATTTGCGTTGCTACTGTTGCCAATGCGACCGCAATAATGGCTCCAGGCAATTTTGGGTAAAAACGCCTCAATATAAAAATTAAAGCCAATGAAGAAAATGAAATGAAGAAGGCCCATATGTTGAATGTATGAGCAAATTGACATAGAACCGAACATTTTTCAATAAACTTAGGTGGAACATTTTCTATTTCCAAACCAAAGAAGTCTCTTAATTGAGATGAAAAAATTACAACAGCGATTCCTGTCGTAAAGCCTACAGTGACAGGAAATGGAATGAATTTAAGCAGAACGCCAAAGCGAGCTAGCCCCATTAAAATCATCATCACACCTGCCATCAAAGTCGCGACTGCTAAACCATCATATCCATATTTTTGAACAATAGCATAAACGATGACAACAAAAGCTCCAGTGGGTCCTCCAACTTGGACACGACTCCCCCCCAACAAAGAAATCAGAAAACCAGCCACAATCGCAGTAAACAATCCCTTTTCTGGCGTCACTCCGGAACCAATGGCAAATGCCAATGCTAAAGGCAAAGCAATCACTCCTACACTGATCCCCGCAAAAAGATCGTGGAAGAACAGTTGTCTATTATAACCTTCGCGAAAACAAATTATGCTCTTAGGAATGAAATCTTGATATTTGAACACCATAAACTACTACTTTTTAAATGATTAAATAGAGCCACCCCGCAGTAATCAGAAATGTGATCAATGTAATTGGGAATCCAACTTGAAAATGTTTTTTCCAATCTATTGTTATTCCAAATTGGGCAGCTTGTGAGATTACAATGAGATTAGCGATGCTTCCAACAATAAACAAATTACCGGCAAGAGTACTGGTTAGCGCTAGCAGGGATCCATCAAAATCAGTGTTAATGAAAGGAAGCAGTAACATCACAGCAGGTACGTTCGAAATAATATTTGAAAGTATTAATGAAATAAAAACAATCCAAACTGGTGAATGAAGATCAATGTGATAGCTTTCGAGAAGCTTTGGTAACGAGTTAGCGTCATGAATATTGAGAAAGCTCCTATTCACTATAAAAAGTCCTATAAATAACACTAACAGTTGCCAATCTATAAAGCTCAGCATTACTTGAGAGGCCATTCTTCGACTCAATAGCAAAAAACCAACGGCTACTAATGAAACCTTATCTCGAGGCATATCGGTAAAAAGAAAAATTACAAGAAGTAATACGATCACTAAAACACCTTTACTGCTTTGCCAAAAGTCGAATGAAATAATTTCAGGGTTAATCTCTTTGCATTCTTCAAACCAGTTTTCTTTCACTTGAACCTTGATGACAAGCCATGTAATCACTAAACCTAAAAGGCAAGGAATAAAAGAAAATTTCAAATATTGTATAAATGGAATATTGAGAACTTGGCCAATTAACAAATTTTGTGGGTTACCTACAAGGGTCAAAGCGGATCCAATATTAGAGGAACAAGCTAAGCCAATTAAAAAAGGAATAGCATTCAGCTTTTTTCGAAAACACGCTTTTACAATTAAAGGCGTAAGTGCAAGACAAACAATATCATTAATAAGCACTGCTGATAGCGAAGCTGAAATTAAAATTATGACTAAGAGTAGCTGAGAAGGGGTAAGGTTCCATTTCTCCATGCGTTCGATAACATGAGTGTAAAAGCCGCTGAAATAAAACTGGGCGGAGATAATCATAAAACTAAAAAGGATTGAAAGTGCAGAAAGGTCAACATAGCCTGTGGCCCGGGAAATGGAAATACCTTGTAGTTCAATAAAAGCAATTGCACCAAGAAGAGCTATGCCTGTGCGATCTAGGGCGAGTCCAGGCCAGCAGCCCAAGACCATACCTAGATAAACAAGAAAAAAAATAACTAAAGCTGCTATTTCCATATCTCAAGGCATCCTGTCTTAGCATCCATCGATTAAAGGTTTGATATGGTGGGAGATTTCATCAATGATTTTTTTGGAATTCGATAGGATTCTTTCCCATAGCCGATAAAAAATTCTTCCAACGAAGCTTTGTTTCAGGGGCTTTTGCCTTCCAGACTTTGATCATCTATCCACCTTGAGAAAGAATCTTTTTCATGAGAACTGATGCTAAACCGGTAGAGAAATCGCTCCATGGGGTGATAGCGAAGAATCGCGCAGGGCATAAAGTTGACGGCGATGGATTCCCTGTCTTAATACTTCCGGCATTGCAAGAATAACTCTGGCTTTGCGAAGTGCCGCAATAGCCTGCTCTATTCTTGTGTTATCCAGCATGGACCAAAACCACTGACTTATTTTGATATATCCGTAATATTGTACCAAACCGTTAAATTGTCAATGAGTTGTTTTTTTATTCTTTGCCGCTTATTTAGTTGGCTGCTCTACTAGCTTATTAGATGAAAAACCTCGCGAAAAAAATGTAATCAAAATTGCAGTTGTGATGGGGATGACACCAACAACAATAAATATTGTATCCCCGATAATACGAACCTGCTCAAGCAAATGATAAGTTCCTGACATTAAATATTCGAGCTCTCTTGCATGCCAGTATCCATTTTCTATCGCATCCCACAGCTGAAGAACCCCTGCTGGGAAGAGGTCCACAATTACCATGAGGCTCATTCCCACGTTTAATCCAAAAAAACTGATTTTGATAAGAGTTTTTGTACGATTCCACAAAGGTTCATTTTGCATGGCACGCATACAGAACATTACGGTTCCAAGAGCAAGCATTCCAAATACACCGAACATGGCAGCATGGGCATGATTGGCTGTAAGATTCGTTCCCACTTCAAAATAAGAGATTATTGGCAAATTAATTAAAAAGCCAAATATTCCAGCCCCAACAAAATTCCATATGCCGACTGCTATAAGAAAATAAATCGTCCATTGCTGTTTTTCTGCTAAGTAATACCTGCATTTATTACATTTTATTTGCGAGACTCGAATAAAATCACGTGCCTCCATTGTTAATAGGGTCAGAGGAACAACTTCCATGGCCGAAAAACAAGCTGATAAGGCCATATTAACGTTAGTTTGCCCAGTAAAATACCAATGATGTCCAGTGCCTACAACACCTCCCAATAAGTAGAGAATGGCATCTAAATAAATGATGCGGAGTGCCGTAATTGTCCTAATAATTCCCATTTGAACAGAAATAATGGCTACAAGTACTGTAGAAAAGACTTCAAAAAATCCTTCTACCCAAAGATGGATAATCCAAAATCGCCAATTATCAATCAGAGTAAAATGAGTTTCGTGATGATAGAAAACAGCGGGAATATAGAAGATGGGAATAGTAGAAGCTGTCAAAAAGAACAGGATGCAAAGTTCTCTTCTACCCGGCATCTGAAAAGCTGGCTTTAATACTTGATAAAGAAGAAAAAGCCAGAAGGAGAACCCTGCGATGAGTAAATATTGCCAAAAACGTCCTAAATCTAAATATTCGGAACCTTGATTACCGATCCAAAACCACCACTCACTTTGAAAAAAGTTTCTGCTGCTCAAATACTCTCCGGTCATACTACCCATTACTACAACCAAGAGCGCTCCAAAAAGAAGATTAACTCCAAGCTTTTGATACCGTGGCTCACTTTCGCTTAGCAGTGGGGCAATAAATAATCCACCTGCAATCCAAGCTGTAGCAATCCAAAAAATGGACAATTGAAGATGCCATGTTCGAAGAAGATTGTAAGGTAAATAATCAAGGATTGGCAGACCATAGAAAGTTGATTCGACTCGATAATGAGCCAAGGCTCCACCTATTAAGCTTTGAAAAAGAAATAAGAGTGCAACGATGACAAAATACTTCCCCATAGACTTTTGGCTTAATGTAAGAGTTGGTAATGTCAAACGGGTTTCACAGACATGACTATTTTTTACACTTCCTCCCCATCCTAAACCAAATTTACTGACAATAAAAAGAGCAAGGCCTGTTATCCCTATAATAAAAATCAAGCTCATAGCACTCCATAAATAGGCATCAGCGCTTGGGTAATTACCCGCAATAGGATCATATGGAAAATTATTCGTGTAGGTAAATTCTTCTCCGGGACGATTAGTTACGGCTGCCCAAGCTGCCCATGCGAAGAAAGAGGTTAATGCATGTTGATCTTCATCATTTGATATATAATTTTTAGGTAATCCAGGCGCTTGACCTGATGTAAAATAATTTCTCCAAAATACAAGACTATGCTCATAAGCCTTAACTTCTTCTTCCGTCAAAATCAAAGTACCCGTACTAGAATCATACCTATTTTGTTTTAGAACCTGAGGAACTTCATGTAAAATAGCTCCCTGTTCAAATTCCGTTAGCTGCTCAAATGGTTTTCCATAAATTTTATGAGCCAAAAGTTTTTGCATAGTCAATGCCTGCTCATGAAGGTGAGAGGCACTGTAATCTGGGCCAAGGTAGGCTCCATGTCCCCACAGAGTTCCATGTTCCATTAAATTATTTTTCAAAAAAACGCCCTGCCCACGAGTAATTTGTTCTCCAGTGAAGATCACTTGCCCGGTGGAGCTGACCACTTGTTTGGGAATAGGAGGTGTATTATCATAAGCAATACGAGTGACTAATCCTAAAATACTAAAGCCCACAATCATGACGGCAAAGGTAATAATTCGCCATAAAGGCGATAGCTTCTCATTTTTTTCGAGATCGAAAGACATTTTCTTATTCCTCTTCAAGATAAGAATGGTTGTATCATTTTTTTGGTTTTCATTTCTGTGTTATTTCCTAAGATATTTACGAATAAGCTCGCAGTCATCTTATTATCAAATTACAATGAGCTAATTGATGATTTGAGAAAGTCAGAGTAAGTGCATGAATGCGCCAGGCTTCTTTCGTTAAAGAAAATTTTTTGTTTTTGCTAAAAAATAGCTGCAAAAAAAAACCTTATAAATACATTATATTTGCCAATGAAACTATTATGAACAAAGTCCTGTTGACCATAAGAATTGCCTCTTACCTTTCAAGAGAACTTATGAACTCTGAAGATTAGGGCCTATATTGCAGATGAAAGAATGCAGCTTTTTTCAAAAGGCTTTCAGAATTGAAAAGCTACATAAAAAAAAGCCGCCGAAAATTCTAGTAATGTAACTTTGCAGGACTTTTGATAGATTAGATAACCATAAAAGGAAGAAAAATATGAAAAAGTTCGCATTAGGATTATTAGCACTGGTTTTTGTAACTGCTAGCGTGGAAGCTGCCCACCATTACGATTCTTTTTATGATACTTATGATCCTTATGATCCTTATGATTCCACTAAGGGAATCTACAAAGAACCAAGAAGATTTTAACAGCCCTATGAATTGAAGGAGGAGTGAGAGCTACTCACCCTCCTTTATAAGGTAAAGGCTACCATCCAAGAGCTTAAAGGAAATGTAATTTTCTGAATCACTTTTTAAGGTGTTCTCATCAGGCTCTAGCTGAATTTTTTTTCATTAATCCATTTGTAATCTTTTGGAGAAAGCTTTTTACCCAGGCGATCATTGTAATAGACCTTTCTATTTCTATTATAGAAGCAGCCGTGCAGGCATCCTTGCCTTCATGTGATGACTGACCGATCGCATGTTTTCATAGCCATTTCGCGATTTTTTATTTCGATAATCACACAGGATGCTCGAAAAATTTCTAAAGAATTTATTTTCAAGTATCTCATCGGTTTACCAAATAGCGTTTATGTTAGCAAAGGAGCTGGTGAGGTTGAGAGCTTAATGCAGGGAGTATCCTTTAGTTCACGCTATCTGTTTGCTGAAACTTTACCCTTTTTTGTTCGTGTTTTTATTTCAGTTTAAGCGCGACCCAACTGCGATTTCCAATCTCTACTTTCCACATCGAAAGACGGGTTATTGCTTATCATATGATAGTCGAAACAGAATCCCCATTGGGGTTTATGAATGCTTGACCTGTGATAGCCTTTGTGGAAACCCTGAAAGATCAAATTGTCGGTTTAAAGAAGATGCGAGCCTTCCTAAAATCTTGCGAGCAATTCTTCCGGATTGTAAAAATCTGGTTTGCTAGAGCTATCATCACCATCTAACCCAAGTGGAGATCGGGTGGGGTTTGACCGATTTTATCTTTTAGGTTAGGGTCAGCTCCATGCTTGATTAATAATTCTATTATCTCAGGAGTGCCATCACAGGTTGCTTGCTGTAGAGCAGTTCGGCCGTGTTCGTCGGCATGATTAAGATCAATGCCTCCTTCGATGAAGGCAAGTACTTTTTCTATATCTTTATTAGCTATGGCACGAAAAAATGGTGAGGAATAAATATCGCTTCCCCAGATTACCTTATCTGAGGTTGTTGCAATTTTGATTATTAGTTTTATAATCTCGGCATTTCCATCATCGACTGCAATCGACAACAGCTCCTTAAAATTCACTTCATCGTGTTTGATTCCTTCCTCAACCAACGTCTGCACATTGGATAAATTTTTATTTTTGATGGCAGTAAACATCGCTAAATCTTTATCTAATTGACTGGCATTTGCATCATACTCTAATAAAAGTTTAATATTTTCTTGGTTATCAGGTAATCGGGCCGCATAAGAAAGTAATTTTGGACTTATGCTTGCCTTATTTTTAAGTAGCAACTCTGTAATCAAAGGCGTTTTTTTGTTAATAGAAAGATAGAGTAGCGTTCTATCTTTGGGAGGTGAATGCTGCCTATCGGAATAAGTTAAGTCCGCCTTTGCTCCATGCCAAAGCAAGAATCGTACAACTTCGAATTCTTTGTTTAAAACAGCGTAGAAGAGGGCTAGATTTGCTGATTTCTTATCAATGAATACTTCTCCCGTAGGAATTTGTGGAGCTAAAATCTCTCTTCTTAGAAGGTAAAGGGGAGCATTATGGGAAAATAATTTAGCTAAGTCATTAATAGTTAGAAGTTTCAAGTGAATAAGGCTTTCTTTTATTAATAGTTTTCCTCGATGATCTCGCTGGATTAAATCGCGAATAAAGAATTTGTTTCCAGGTCCATATCTCCAATCTTGCTTTGATAAAAATTGAAGATTGGCACAGAGATCTTTTAAGTATTTTTTTGCTAAACTGATGCCATCATCTTTGCATCCAAGCCTACAAGCGATAGCTTGCAATGCTAAATCAGCATGCTCTTTTGCATGCCTGTTAAGTTGACCAAAGTTCCCTAGATCAGCAATAGGCAAAAATTGTAACACATAAGGAATGCAGTCATTTGAGATGGGTAATGCATCTTTAGTCGGAGGGGTGAGGTTAGCGATCCTTTTATAAACGGTCTCAACTTGATTTTCCTTACTAAAAATTTTTCTCCAGAGCCAACATAGCTCAGACTGCTTTTGAATATATCGATTATGAATCTCTAAGGCTTTGCTTTTAAGAAGCTGTATTGATTCAGTTTGTGTCAGATGAGCAAGGCGATGATCATCGGGGAAGGTTGATAGATACTGATAATCTTCCCGTAAAACTTTTTCTATGGTTTGAAGAATAGAAATAGCGCTATGACGCTTTTCAGGCTTTTGTGTAGACCCTATGATTGAAAACGTTTTTTGATCTAGAGACAGAGTAAAATAATGATTGATAGTCATTTAAACCAAAAAATTAAATTAATTGATTAGTATCATAAAGAATAATACTTAGAAATTCCAAAAGTTGTGTCTTGTTTTTTTTGGCAAAAAAATCTGAAAGCTTTATCCATCTATAAAGCTATCATTAGGGGGAAGGGGATTGCCATCAAATAGCAGATTAATGGGGTTCTTTTCTGCACAGATCAGCCCAATGTTTGATTAACAAATCCATTATTTCAAAAGTGCCATTTAAAGCACTACCCGAGATGGCTTGGAATGAGCTTCTTAGCAAAAGAAATTTTGGCTTTTCACATTTCACAGTCCGATGAATCCTCATCACTTGAGCATGTATAGTAGAATCTTACTTCATTATAAAAAGAGCTGTGATTGATGTTGCATTTCTTGTCAGAGACTTGCTGAAGACCCTTTAATCGTTTTTCAGCTAGGATTCTTCCGCTTTTAGGCTCCTTTGCTTTTTCTGTAATTTCGTCGAATAACTCTTTGGTAACTTTTTCAAATACAAACTCTCGCATTCCTTGACCAGTTGCCGAAGCTTCTGAACGAGAATTTGTTTGAGTGTGTTGATAACCCTGATAGCGATCCTTTTCAAATTTTCTTTTTTTGATTAAAGAATAGCCTGCCATTCTAGCAGCTTTGGAAATATCGTAGACAAATCCTTGATAGAAAGTCCTTTTGCCAGTAGGTTGGGCAAGTGTAATATGAATACGACCTTTTGGATCTTGTATTTTGAAGCATTCTTTAAAAAAATCTGAAATGATTGCCGGGAGAGTTTGATCTTTAAAATTGCTTCCATCATGGGGACAATTCCAGTGGATACGAGAGATTTTTTTTTCTTTGAATGCCTCGTGAGTGCTAAGAGAGGTAGCATCCACGCCTAGTAAAATCTTTACCCCTCTGCTTTTTAAATTTTCTATGCGACTTATTACGGAAGAGCAGTCATCGCAAGGAGTCGTCGAGGCTTCCTGAGCGTTTTCTGAGTCAGAGGTACTAATCTCTTGATTTTCAAAGCTACTTATTAAATCACACGTCGCACAATGAATTTTAGCAACTAGATCCGTTGAAATAATCGAATGCGCTAAAGAATTGCTAGCATCGTGTCCAGCTTTCTCATCATGCTTCCGAATAAAAGCCTCTGTAAAGGAAAAATTTCCCTCACCGATGAAAAGACGAGTTTTATGGTTTCCTGAGCAAGTAAATGACATGTGATGCCTCTCTAATAAATTTCCTACTTTTTACAATTCACAGTCGGACGAATCCTCATCGCTTGAGCATATAAAATGATTCCTAGGTTGTTTATAAAACATGCCACTCTTGATAGTACATTCCTTACTAGAATATCCTTGGAGATTTTTTGATAATTCGTCCACTAAGATTATGTATCTCCAGTCTTCATATTGTGCTGCTGTTAAGGCTTGACTGAATTGTTCTTTGCTAACTTTCTCAAATACAAATTCTCGCATCCCTTTATCGGTTACTGCAGCCTTTGAATGGGACTTTGTTTGAGTATGTTGGTAACCTGGATAACGGTCTTTTCCGAATTTTCTTTTTTTAATTAAGGAATACCCTGCAATACTAGCAGCTGTGGAAACATCGTAGATAAACCCTTGGTAGAAAGAGTTTTTGTCATTCATAGGCTGGGCAAGGGTTATGTGAATACGATCTTTAGGATCTTGGATCTTTGAACATTGCTTAAAAAATTCGCTAATAATTCTTGGGAGAGTTTGATCTTGAAAACTACTTCCATCATGAGGACAATTCCAGTGAATTCGAGAAAAATTTTTTTCTCTAAATTTCGGATGATCACTGAGAGTTTCAGCATTAACTCCTAATATAACCGTGACTCCTCTTCGTCGTAAGTTTTCAATACGATTTATTATAGATAAACAATCTCCACAGGAAGTCATCGAGGCAGACTGAGAACTTCCAGAGGGACTAGCTACCTGATGGACATAACTATTTATAAAATCGCAACCTATACAATGAATCCTAGAAACTAGATCAGTGGCAATGATCGAATGCGCTAAAGAGTTGCTTGCATCGTGTCCAACTTTCTCATCATGCTTCTGAACAAAAGCCTCTGTAAAGGAAAAATTTCCCTCACCAACGAAAAGGCGGGTTTTATGGTTTCCTGAGCAAGTAGGCGTCATAGAGTAAATCCTTTTATCAGTTTTAAAAAAATGATTATAGGTGTTGGCACGGTTTCCGTCATGTAAAAAGGTAATTAAGGTATCAGTTTTTTCAGCTGATTGTCTGCTAAGATTTGCGAAAACAAAAAAGCATATCGCCATGAAAAGATGATGAAATTTTATCCATCAAAGGCATTGGTACCAATAAGATCTTTATCTATCTTTTGTCGAGTTGATTTGTGGTAAGCTCATTCCTCTCTTATTGATCGTAAACGGTAACGACTTAATGAGTTAACTTTCTTTTATCCTCATTTATATAAATATTCACTATAAACTTGAATTTCTTTATGATTCTTTAATCATTATTATTGATAATTGATAATAGTGAGAGGTATAATAATTAATTATCTGTATTAGCTGAAATATTAATAATGATTGTATATGAGAGTTATTAAAATTGTCCCCCAGGGGTATGAAAAGTATGACAAGTTAAATCAAACTAGAGAAGGCGTTCAGTATAATGCTTATAGAAAGAAAACGAATCACCTCGCTCTTCTAGTTTTGAAAACCATTCTTGTTGTCGGATTATCAGGCGGCCTCGCCCTTTGCTCTAAAAGAGTTCGTCGCTGGGTTGGACAAATACGACATCATGGTGATGTGGTCTATAAAGTAGCGAATCGCGCACTAGGAGTACCATCTTCAATCTCCAAAGAAGAGTTGTATGAAATCGCAGAAAGAGAAGAAAGTACTTACTTGCCAAAAGTACCTAGAAAAGCCATCGATCAGCTCAGCAGAGATGATTTAATCATTTTGGGGGAGTTATTCAGCGAATTAGACACTATTTTAGAACAAGATTTCGGTCTTCCAGATGAAGAGATCTTTTCTCATCAGCAGTTTCTAGAAAATAAGGAGTTTGAAGGACAATTACTTTTTATCGGGGTGGCAAGTTCGTCTCTCCTTCTTGCACCTTTTGTCAACGAGAGCAACGGAAAATGGGGGGTAGGAAGGGGTAACTCTGCAAGGGAACTGTCTACCTTCAATGATGAGCAAGTCAGTAGTTTGCTCTTAAGCTATTTTATGGCTCGCTTTGATCGAGATGTCCCTTACAGCATCGTTGTAGATAGAGAAAAACAGCTTCCTTTCTCGACTAGAATCACTATCATTAATTGTTCTCTTGAGGCCTTTGGTGAATGCCAAACAATGATTGAGATGGATAATTGTGATGAGTTTATTCCGATTGGTTTTGATTTTGAAGCCTTAAAAGCTAAAGTAAGCGCGCTAAAGCTTGAGGAACGATTCCTGTTAAATCGTGTCTTTGAAGATATCAATGTTTTATGTCAAAATAAAGAGCGAACACGCGATCTTCTACTAAAAGTGGCTGAAGACCAATCGGAGAAATGGCCAACGGAAAGCTGTATTCAGCTTGAAACTAACGGATTAGGGTCTTTTTCTCTTTCTGTTGCATGTAGATCCGCGAGTACGGGGGGGTGGAAAATTGGCCAATATGATGAAGAAATCACGACGCTAAATGCCACGGAAATTAATCTTTTATGTATTCTTTATACATTGTCGGAATTGGAAGAATTCCCATTTCAAAGGCCTACAGAGCTTATATATGATGAAGAGCCGTTTATTTCTGGTTTTAACTTTCCAGACCTTTAGGAAAGTAGGCCTAACTTTTAATTAATGAGGGAACTTATGCGAGTAGATAATAATATTGTGAATTGTGAGCGAGCTGCTGGACTGGATAAAAAAGTTCAATTGAAACACGGTCCTCATGCTAAAGCTTATATAGACAAAACAAATCGTTCTCTTGGTTTGCTATTAAAAATTATTTTTTCGATTCCTTTTTATCCATGCTCAGAAAAAGTTCGTCTTTGGGTTGAACAGTGGCGTTACCGAGGCGAAATTGTTGTAAAAACAGATACGGTGGGGCAACAAATTCTTGGAGAAGGCCAGAAAGTAAGCTCAAATCACTCTTCTACTACAGAGCAAGGCGATATTCAAATTTCTCGAGATTATCTGCTTCGTTTAGCCAATCAAACTTACACGGACAATAGAGATATTGCTAAACTCGATGAAAATCTGATAGAGGCTCTTGATAATCAAGATCTTAATCTCGTTACAAATCTCTTTAGTGAATTTGATGAGTTAATGAGAGAGCTTAATCTTGCTGAGGATGAAGCATTTTCATATGAGCATTTTAGGCAGTACAATTATACAGGCAGATTGTTTAGCTTTGATATTAATCCAAACGAAGGGAGGATTGCATTAAGTGTGGCTTGTATGTCTAAGTTAGATCGTTCTGGGTTAGGTAAACCAGGCAAGTGGGTCCTAGGAAAGGACGTCCATCAAACTCAAAATGAGCTTCATCATCTCAATGCTGAACAAGTCAATGCCCTCCTTCTTAACTACTTTATGTATGGTTATTTGGATGCAGCTATTCCGTATCAAATGCAAGCAGATCGGGAACAAAAACCTCCTTTTTCAAATACCATTTTAATTCTTGTTCAAGGTCTAAATGAATTTAATGATCACGATAAAAAAGTAAAAGAAAAATTAGAGAAATTAGCTGAATCGCAAGAAATGTCACCTGATTTACATGACAAAGTGAAACAGCTAAGCCTTCAAGAAGTTAGATTGTTTGATAAAATTCTAGGGGATTTAGAAGGATTAGGAGAAGAAGAGTTTGAGCTGTTTGATAACATTGATCCTGATCGACCATACCAAGGTTACATCAAATTAAAAAATAACTTCGGATCCCTTGTGATCTCGCTTAAGTGTCATTCTACGGATGGCTCTAAAATTTTAGTTGGTGATTATAAAACAGAAGTTTCTTCCTTAAGAGAAGATGAAATCAATTATCTGTGTGCCTTATTTTTACAGGAGCAAGTGGGATTTAAAACAGTCACAAGACTATCTGATGATGATAGTGGTTTTACCTTGGCGATGTAAATTCTTCATGCACATGAAGGCGATTTTTTGCCCTCTGAATCGCCTTCTTGATATCTAGGGGAATGGCTTCGATCGAATCGCAATAATCTCTTAGGTTTTTAAGAACCTGTTGAGATCGTTTGGCGTCAATTTCCGAGGCTAGTTCAGCTGTATCAGCAAGGAGAGTCACTCGGTTCTTAACGACTTCAATGACTCCTCCTGAGATAGCAAATAGCCATTTCTGGTAGTTTTCATCCTGAATAATAACCTTACCAATGGTAAGAGAGGCTATTAAATCCGCGTGATCGGTCAACACTTCAAAATAACCCTCACTCCCCGGTGCGATTAAAAAGTGAACATTGCCTGTAAAGCGAATTTTTTCAGGTGTAGCTATAAAAAGATGAAACATGAGAAGTTACCCAGTACCCTTAGCAAGCATTTTTGCTTTTTCATAAACATCCTCAATAGGCCCAACCATATAAAAAGCCTGTTCTGGGATCTCATCCATTTCTCCTTCCACAATTTTTTTAAAACCTGAAATAGTTTGGCTCCGTGTCACATATTTACCAGGCTTTCCTGTGAATGTTTCAGCAACAAACAAAGGCTGGGAAAGAAAGTTTCTAATTTTTCGGGCACGAGCGACTGTTAATTTATCTTCTTCAGAAAGCTCATCAATACCTAAAATAGCGATAATGTCTTGAAGATCTTTATACCGCTGTAAGATTTTTTGCACTTCTCGTGCAATCGTATAGTGCTCTTCGCCAATAATATGAGGATCTAAAATGCGTGAGGTGGTGGTTAATGGATCTACAGCGGGATAGATGCCTAATTCAGCAATTTGGCGAGAGAGAGTTGTCGCGGCATCAAGGTGGGTAAAAAGGCTAGCAGGAGCCGGATCCGTATAGTCATCTGCTGGAACATAGATCGCTTGAATGGAAGTAATCGATCCTGACTTAGTGGAGGTAATCCTTTCTTGCAACGATCCAATCTCTGTTCCCAAAGTAGGCTGGTAACCTACAGCTGAAGGCATTCTACCGAGTAAAGCAGAAACCTCAGCTCCCGCTTGCACAAAGCGGAAAATATTATCCACGAAGAAAAGAACATCCTGATGCTCTTGATCTCTAAAGTATTCAGCCATCGTTAGGCCTGTTAAAGCCACTCGTAATCGTGCGCCTGGCGGTTCATTCATTTGACCAAAAACAAGGCAGGTGTTAGCTAAGACACCAGATTCCTTCATTTCAAGCCAAAGGTCATTGCCTTCTCTTGTTCGTTCTCCAACCCCACAGAAGACAGAAAATCCGCCATGTTGTGCAGAAATGTTGCGAATTAACTCCATTACAATCACGGATTTGCCGACACCAGCTCCTCCAAAAAGGCCCACTTTACCACCTTTCGGAAAAGGGCCTACCAAATCGATGACTTTAATGCCTGTCTCAAAAATAGCAATTTGAGCTGCTTGATCATCAAAGGCTGGTGGGGAACGGTGGATAGGAGAAGAATGATCTGAGCCAATATCACCTAAATGATCGATCGGATCGCCAAGCAGATTAAAAATTCTGCCCAGAGTTTTTGGACCTACAGGTACAGTGATCGGGGCACCGGTATCGATGGCATCCATGCCTCGTACAAGACCATCTGTTGAAGAAAGTGCAATACAACGGACTTTGTTATCTCCGATATCCATGGCAACTTCAGCTGTTACATGAATATGGCGTGATTCATCCTTAATTTGAATGGCATTTAAGATGTTGGGGAGAGCATCAGGGGGAAATTCGATATCTAAAGTAGGTCCAATAACTTGAATGATTTTTCCAGTTGCCATGGTTAATCCTTGTTTATGCCAAAAGATCCAGAACTAATCTCGATCATTTCTCGAGTAATATTTTGCTGTCGGGTTTTATTTTTAATTAAGGTCAAACGAGTAATCATATCCTTTGAGTTTTTGCTCGCCGTCTGCATCGCAATAATACGTGCAGCAAGTTCAGAAGCGTAAGCTTCATAAAGAGCCGTTTCTATTCTAGTGAAACAGTAGCGGGGCAAAATGACGGAAAGAATTTTCGCTGGATCAGGCTCAAAAAGATAATGCATGGCTTCTTGTTTAGTTGGTGCTGGAGTGTCGGTATCATGTAGCTGCTTAGGACCAATATTTAAAAATTTTTCCACGACAATTTTACGATGCATCACTGAAATGTAGTGGGAGTATACAATCCAGATTTCATCTAATTCCCCAGAACAAAACCATTGAACGAGGTGATCAGAAAATTGCTTGATTTTTTGCAAATCGCGATGTTCCACAAGATGGGTTCTCTCTTCTCGAATCAACCAATCTTTACGGCGATAGTAATCAATCGCTTTACGCCCAAGCAAGATAAGCTCTATTTGGTTCTTTTGGTATTTTTTTAAAAATTGGTCTGCGGCAGAAAAAATATTAGCGTTATAAGAGCCTGATAGACCTTTTTCTGAAGAGAAGATAACAAGACCTGTTTTTTTTACAGGTTTTCTCTGCTCAAATAGAGGGTGAGAAACTTCAGTTGCAGCTACTTTTTCCAAAATGTCTTTTAGTTTGGCAATATAAGGTCTGGATTGCTCGGCCTGGGCTTGAGCATATTTGAGCCGCGCTGCGGCTACCCTTTCCATGGTGTCTGTAATTTTTTTTATATTTTCTACAGACCGTAACCGTTGTCGAATATCTCTTAAGTTGCTCATTACATTTTTTCTGCAAAATGGGGTTGAAACTTTTCTAGGGCTTGATCGAGTTCTTCCATGGTTCTTTCATCTAGCTTTTTGGTGTTAGCAATAGCTTCTGAAATATGAGGGTAGTTCTTATGAACAAACTCAAAAAAATCTTTTTCGAAGTCTTTAGCCTTATCTAGAGGGATTTTATCGAGATGACCCCTTGTGCCAGCATAAATAATCATGATTTCATTTTCTAAAGGATAGGGAGAAAATTTATCTTGTTTTAAGACTTCAACCATAGCAGCACCACGTGTAAGCTGCGCCTTCGTATTTTCATCAAGCTCTGAGCCAAATTGAGTAAAAGCAGCTAGCTCTCGATATTGCGCTAGGTCTAGCCGTAAACTACCTGCTATTTTTTTCATCGCAGGTGTTTGCGCTTTTCCACCAACGCGAGAAGCGGAAATACCCACATTGATGGCAGGCCGAATGCCTGCGTAAAAAAGATCGGGTTCTAGGTAGATCTGACCATCCGTAATAGAAATGACATTGGTTGGAATGTAAGTTGTAACATCATTGGCTTGTGTTTCAATCACAGGAATAGCCGTTAAAGAGCCACCACCTTTTTCATCACTTAATTTTGCTGCTCTTTCAAGAAGTCTTGAATGGAGATAAAAGATATCCCCCGGATAAGCTTCTCTTCCAGGTGGCCGCCTTAAAAGCAAGGACAGTTGCCGATAAGCTTGTGCATGTTTGGAAAGGTCATCATAAAAACAAACAGCATGCTTACCCTGATACATAAAATATTCTCCTAGAGCAGTGGCAGCATAAGGAGCAATAAACTGCAAGGATGCTGGATCAGAAGACGAGGCTACAACAAAGATGGTGTACTCCATGGCGCCATGTTCTTCTAAAAGCGAGACTACCCGAGAAATGGTAGACGCTTTCTGGCCGATCGCTACATAGATACAAATCATATTTTTATTTTTCTGGTTAATAATTGTATCTAAGATGAGCGTGGATTTCCCAGTTTGTCGATCACCAATAATTAATTCACGTTGGCCTCTTCCTATTGGGATCATCGCATCAATGGCTTTGATTCCCGTCTGCAAGGGTTCATCCACCGGTTTGCGTTCGACGACATTAGGAGCAGGGAATTCAATGGGCCGACTTAAATCCGTAACAATGGGGCCTTTGCCATCAATAGGCTGGCCAAGCGGATTGATGACCCTTCCTAAAAACTGATCGCCTACAGGGACGGAAGAAATCTTGCCAGTACGCTTGACAACGTCTCCTTCTTTAATTCCTTCTTCTGAGCCAAAAAGCACGACACCCACGTTATCTGCTTCTAGGTTAAGCACCATGCCAACAGTGCCGTTAGGAAATTCAACGATTTCAGACATCATCACATCATGAAGTCCCCAAACACGAGCAATTCCATCACCTAGTTGGAGGACATAACCGATAGACTCTAACTTTAAAGGTTCATTAAATTGTTGGATTTCTTTTTCGATGGCCCATGTAACTTCTTGGGGATGTAATGTCATTGGCTTTTTTCAACCTCAACAGCTAAAAGATCTTTTTTTAATTCTTTAAGTTTACTTCTTATACTAAAGTCGATTGTTTTGCTATCAATACTTAAAACTCCTCCACCTATCAGATGAGGATTAACCTCTGTCTCAAGTTGAACGGGTTTTTGATAGAGAGCATTGAGTTTATGGATCAATTGTTCTGTAATCGTCGATTCAAGAGGTGTTGCAGTCATTAGTGTTGCTTGGATGATGTCATACCTTTGATACATCACTTTTTTGAAGGCTTCTAAGATTTCTGGTAGAAGACGAAGCCGTTTTTTTTCTAATAAAATGAGAATAGAAGAGCTTATTGTTAATTTTTCATTGTATTGCGTAAAAGTTTTTTTTAATACAGAGCGTTTGTCTTCTTGCCTAAATAGAGGTGAAGAAAAGAAAGCAGCAATTTGTGGTTGGCTTAAAATGTTCGTCCAAAAAATGAGCTGTTTTAAAAACGCTTCAGCCTCAACTTGATTGCTAGCAAGTCTGAGGAATGCTTTAGCATATTTTAAAGCGACGGACGGAGATCTCACTTTAACTCCACTTGGTTAACAAATTCCGTGATAAGTTCATTTTGCTTATTTTGATCAAGGCTTAAGGGAACGATTTTTTTTGTGGCTTCCATTGCCAAGTTGACAATATCATTTTTAAGTTGCTTTTTCGCTTTAACCAATTCATTCTGAGCATCTTCTTGTGCTTTTTGCAGGATCTTTCTAGCCTGCATATGAGCACTTTGCTCAATTTCAAAAGCAATCGCTTGGCCTTTCTCTTTGGCATCATGAAGGGTGGATTGAACCTGATCGTTTAATTCATTCACTTTCTCATGGTAATGTTCTTTAAATCTTTGAGCGGCTTGTTTTTCTTCTTCAATGATCTTGAACTCTTCTTTAATCTTCTCTCTTCTATCATTTAACACTTTAAGCAGTGGTTGCCAGCCATAACGATTCAAAACCCAATACATGATCAGGAAAGATAAAATTTGGCTAATAATTTGACCAATTTCTATTCTCATCTGCTTTAACCCATTCTTCCAAGAGAAATAAAAAAGACGATAAGGGCATAAATAGTGAGAGCTTCAATAAGAGCTGCTCCAATAATCATGTTAGTCATAATTTTTCCTGAAGCTTCAGGCTGACGCCCAATCGCTTCCATAGCTGCAGCGACAGCAATACCAAGGCCAATACCGGAGCCAAGAGCTGCAAGACCTAATGCGATTGGTGCCGATAAAGCGAGAGTTGATCCAACATCCATAAGACCTCCTTAGTTAAAATTTTCCATGCTTTTCTTCATGCGGTAATGAAAGTAAAATATAAATGGTACTCAAAAGAGTAAAAACTAAAGCTTGCATCAGGCCGGTGAGTAAAGCGAGAAAGGCGAAGGGAATTTGTGCTGGTAATCCGGCTGCTAGATTGGTCGAAGAGAGCAGATAAACACCAAAAAGGGCGGCAGCTCCTATTAAAATATCTTCACCGACAACATTGCCAAATAGGCGAAGGGCTAAAGTGAGGGGGCGTGTGATTTGAGTAAGAAGCTCGATAGGAAATAAAAGAGGGACTAAGAGCCAATCTAACAAACTTTTTGGCGAACCTGCCATATGGTAAAGAAAGCCGAAGAAACCCCAGGATTTAAAGTTTAAGTATTGAACGAGGCCAAAAACGACAAGAGCGAGAGCAATCGTAATATTGAAATTGGAAGTCGGGGGCTTCATAAAAGGCACGATGGCTAGCCAGTTCATCGCAAGAATGTAGATAAATAAAGTGCCTAGAAAGGGGAGAAACTGTTCACCTTGTGGGCCTAGTACACTGATGATAAACCTTCTTAGAAGTTCAACTAATCCCTCAACAGCATTCTGCAACCCATGGGGAATCTCTTGTGGATTTCGAGAGGCCTTATAAAAAATAACAGAAAGCAAAATAGCTACTAAAAGAGAGAAAAAAAAGGTTGCCCAATCATGCAAGAAGGCTGTTAACGAACTTTGAAAAATTTCATCTAAAAGAGTGAAAAAATTGGGGACTTCCGGAACTTCACTTTCTAGGAGAGCATGCAGATGATGTGTACTACAAAAGGCCATTAGCCATAGGTTTGTTTTCCAAAAAAGCGGAGTGGCTTTCCTCAACATCATTGCCATGACAAGAGAGGTGGGACCTAATAAAAGAAAATTAATCGATAAATGTTCATTCATCAAAAGGAGGTAACCCAAGAAATAAAGAAGGGGAAATTTTAATCCCAAGTAAAAAAGAACTTTTTTGACATTTCCTTCGCTCAGTAGAGCTGTTTGAGCTAAAAGCATTAAAAGGTAGAGATTGGTCGAAGCCCATAGCCCGCCCAGTACAAAGCTAATCGCTTCTATGAAGGAAAAAAAATGCAGGAAATAAAAAAAGCTTATAAAAATGCAAAAACAGGTCATTTTTAATGTGCTATGAATGAATTCAAATCTCATCACCGAACCTTTTGAGAAGTCGATACATCTCGCGAAAACCAGCGATAAACCCCAAGACAATTAGGCCGTACATCAAATAAGGAGAAGAACCCAATTTTTCATCCAGCCATTTGCCGATGAACCAGCCTAGAACAGGCGGGATCGAAAGGACAAAAGGAATTGTCATAAAAATCCCAACCTGTTTCATCTATCAATCATTTTTTGATCTTTCTTTACATCTACATGGGTGGGTTATTGCTGTCAAGCGTTGAACCAAACGCGATTAGAGGATAGCAAAAAAAATGCAGTTCACCTTAGGTGAACTGCATTAAACAAATAGGAGCAGGAAATTTTTTTAACCTTCTTTAGAAAAAATCTAATCAGGAAATTAATATTTACTCGTTATTGTTTTATATACTAATAACTATCATTTTAGTTAATTAACTAACAATTAAATTTTGTTAAAATTTTTGTTTTTTTTGGAAAATTAAAAACTTGATTTTATTTGAAAAATAAATTTTTATAAATTTTTTTTCAAAAATTTATGCGATGATTGTATCATTAAATATTTTCAACATAAAACGCTGCGGTTGGATTATGCCTTTAAAAAAAACGTATTGGTTCTTAAGCTTTTTAGGTCTTTTTTTAGCATCATATAGTGGTAGTTATGCATGTGATTTTCAAGTAGAGGGAAGAGTTGGTTGCTATGTTCCAGCATCAAAAAAAGTGCGTCATATTTATGGCGATGCTTGGGCAAGTTATCAAATAGCCGTGCTCAAAAACATAACACCACAATGGCAAATTTGGACAGGAGCGAACTTTTTATCTAAAAAGGGTCATTCTTATGGCTATCGTCATAATGATACACACCTTCGCTTGCTCCCTATCAATTTTGGGGCGAAGTACTTTATTCCTGTTTACGGTCAAATTAAGGGGTATATTGGGGGAGCAATTTGCTATAGCCTCCTTCGTATTAAGGATGACTCAGGTTATGTACATAGACATATCCGGAAGAGAGCCTGGGGAGGATTGACCCAAGCCGGTTTAACCTATGACTTTTGGGAATATGGTGTTCTTGATTTTTTTATCGACTATTATTTCCAACAATTCCATTTTAAAACGAAAAATGATGCAAGTCGTTTTGTTAAACGTAGTTGCTTGATTATGAATGGATTGCAAATAGGGTTGGGGCTAGGATTAAAATTTTAAGCTATACATGGAGTCAATCGTGAAATTAGTACGTGCTTTTTCTGTTTTTTTCCTTTGGATATTTGCTGTAAATGGTTTGTTTGCAGAGCCTGTGATTACGAGTATTAGCCCTTATGCCGGTCCAGCTACAGGAGGAACAACGGTAACTATTAAAGGTAGTGGATTCTCATCCATTTACGAGGCCTATTTTGGTTCAGAGCTCTCTAATGATTTTACCATTATTTCCGATAATTTGATGACAGTAAATTCTCCTACTCACTACCCTCAAACTGTTTTTGTGACCTTAAGAGATGGCTCTGGATTTTCTCAAGAAACGCCTGCCTCCTATTTTGTTTACCAAGGCGATCCACAGGCAAACATTAATTTGAGGAATTCTGGAAGCGGAGGTCAGGTAGCATTTATTAATATCTTACAAGATTCACTTTTAGGAACATCCAATAATGTTAATCTACCTTCAGCGATCACCAATGTACCTGAAGGAACTTATACTTTGCCAGTATCGCAACAAGATGAATATCTTGCTTTTATTAGGCAAACAAATTTTTCAACATCTACTAGCACTGTTGTGGGAATCAATCCGATTGCAACAGCAATCTCTCCTGATGGTGTAAAGGCCTATGTTGCTAATCTAGATAGTAATGATGTGACACCCATTGATGTCACCAACCAATGGACAAATTTTCCTATCTCTGTTGGTGATCGCCCGATTGCAGTTGCTTTCACACCAGATAATTCGATGGCCTATGTTGTCAATCAAGGAATTGCACCCGCAGCAGGTAGCGTATCTGTGATTAGTAAAGCAACAGATAATGTGATCGCCACGATTCCCATGCCAGCTAACCCACTTGCCATCGCTTTCACACCAGATGGCTCAAAGGCTTATGTCGCCAATAGTTCGACGGGAGCAGGGATCGTATCTGTGATCGATGTTGCAGCAAATTCGGTGATTGGCTCAATTTCTGTGCAAAGTGATCCAGCAGGCATCGCAGTTGCTAGCAATGGACGTGCCTATATTAATAATTTGGGATCAAATAACATTTCCGTGATTGATACTGTTAAGGATGTCCTTATCGACAATGTTGCAGTAGGACAGATGCCGATTTCCCTAGTGGTTACCCCTGATGGCACCAAAATATATGTTGGTACATTATCCCCTGGTGCCATTCACGTGATTGATGCTGCTACTTTAATCCAAACCACCATTTTTGATGACTCTTCTCAAGGATATGTAGCTGCTGCCGTAACTCCTGACGGTCAGAAGGTCTATTTTTCTGATTACTCAGGTAATCGAGTCGTTGTCATTGCGACAAGTACGAATGAATCGACAACGATTGCACTTGGAAATCAACCTTTATCCATTGCCATGATGCCTGATCCGGCGCCTTTAGCTCGCTTTAATGTCACATTAGCACCTGCAGGGCAACCAAGCCAATTTGATGGGACACCCTCATTGGCACCCGTAGGAGGAATTGCCAATTATTTTTGGGATTTTGGTGATGGCACAACGCAAAATACATCTCAACCAGTGACTACTCACACATATGCTCAACCTGGCAACTATAATGCTAGCTTGATGGTAACAAGCGTTGGGGGCACTTCAACAACTTCTATTTTCCGCTATACATCCAATTTTATGATGGGGTTTGGTGCGACTAATGCTGCCTCACTACTAAACTTTGGCAAGCCTTCCGCATCCACTAGCCAAGCAGTGGCCATAGAAGGAGGAATAGATACCGTGCCATTAAATTTAACTGGGTGGAAGGCGAAGAATAAATTTGCCACTCAAACGGATTATATCCATGTGCTAACATGGGATCCTCCTATTGGCTTTGCACCCGCCGTTTATTTAATCTATCGTAATGATCTCACCCTACCCCCAGTAGGGAATGTTTTTCCTAATGAAAAATTGGAATACCATGATCATAATCGAAGAAAAAGAGAAACAGCTACTTATTACGTCGTAGCAGTTAGCTTAGCGGGGCAGCGCTCTTTCCCCGCAGAATTTACAATTCGGTAGCTGTT
The DNA here is from genome assembly GCA_000829755.1 of Parachlamydiaceae bacterium HS-T3. Taxonomy (GTDB): domain Bacteria; phylum Chlamydiota; class Chlamydiia; order Chlamydiales; family Parachlamydiaceae; genus HS-T3. The sequence continues at coordinate 16,247 of BBPT01000008.1, read as the reverse complement.
TGAATGGATTGCAGGCCGCTAAAGCGGCTTGCATTTTCACGCTAGATTTTGCCATTCCTATACCGCGTTTTTCGATCAAATAACTAGACAAGCGCACTGATGTTTTTCCTAATGTAAAACCTTTTTCAATTTCGCAACCACGGCTTGGCGAAAATAATTAGCTTTTTTTTTAAAGAATTGCTATGTCTCGTAATATAAATTTTTTTAGGTCTAGCTTGGAAATGACGGAATTTTTTCCCATCTTTGTTTATTTCGGCCTACTCATTGCGGTAACCGCAATTACCTTAGGTATTTCAGCTCTTTTTCCGTCGAATCAATCATCTAAAACAAAATTTATGCCTTATGAGTCTGGGATCCAGACTGAAACGCATTTATTACAGAAACGTTTTCCGCTTCGCCATTACCTTGTTGCCCTTATTTTTCTTGTTTTTGACATAGAAGTCATTTTTTTATATCCCTGGGCTGTGATTGGAAAACAATTAGGACCCTTTGCTTTTTTTGAAATGGCTTTTTTCTTGCTAGCGTTGCTTGTTGGCTTTGCCTATGTTTGGAAGAAAAAAGGATTGGAGTGGGAATGACAAAAGATAGGACCCCTTTTTTGCTTGGGACGGTAGAAGAACTCATTAACTGGGCGAGAAAAAATTCTTTATGGCCTGCGCAATTTGGCTTGGCATGTTGTGCGATCGAAATGATGGCGACAGCCGCAAGTCGTTATGATATGGCTAGATTTGGCATGGAAGTCTTTCGCGCATCTCCTCGTCAAAGTGATGTCATGATTGTAGCTGGAAGGGTTAGCCAAAAGATGGCCCCTGTATTAAAAACGATTTATGAGCAGATGCTTGATCCAAAATGGGTGATAGCCATGGGGGATTGCGCCTCTTGTGGAGGCATTTACAACAATTATGCCATTGTGCAGGGCGTGGATAAAATTGTACCTGTGGATGTCTATGTCGCTGGATGTCCTCCTCGACCTGATGCCCTTCTCTATGGACTTCTTAAACTTCAAGAAAAGATAGCCAAGGAACAACCATTAAGACGTCATAAAGGTCCTCATGGAACCAACTGAGTTTTTACTTAACACAAAGAAAAAATGGGACTTTGCCATTGTAGATGAGGGCCATTTTTTAGGTGAATTGACACTAACAATCCAAAAAGAATTAGTTAAGTCAGTATTAGCTTTTCTTAATAAAGAGGAGCACTTTGATGTTCTTACCGATTTAACAGGTATTGATTACCTAGAGCCTATTAAACAAACAAAAGTGGTTTATTGGCTGCAAAATTCTCGTTCTTTTGAACGTGTTAGGGTGGCAACATACATTCCTCGAGATCAAATGATTACGACAGTCATTGATCTATGGGAAGGAGCTGATTGGTATGAACGAGAACTTTTTGACTTATATGGCGTTCTTATCGAAGGGCATCCTCAGCTAACTCGCATTCTAATGCCAGATGATTGGATTGGCCATCCACTTCGAAAAGATTATGCATTAACCGAAGAGCCTGTCGAGTTTAAACACACGGCTAAACCTAAGGTGCCATCGGATATTATTACTTATATAGGAAAAAGAGATCAAAAGTATGACTCAATCTGATGCCGCTCCTCTCCCTGACTTGCTTGAATTAAATTTAGGCCCTCAACATCCCTCCACTCATGGTGTGTTAAGAATTAAACTAAAATTAAATGGAGAAGTCATTGTTGAAGCTGAACCTGTTATTGGCTATTTGCATACCGGTGTAGAAAAGGAATGTGAATATCGCACTTACCATCAGGTGTTTACGCTTATCGATCGTCTGGATTATTTATCAGGTCCTGCAGAAGAGCAAGGGTTTGCCGGTGCTGTTGAAAAGCTTATGCAAATAGAAGTGCCGGAGCGAGCCCAGACCATACGCGTTATTTTACTTGAATTGGCTCGCATGGGAAGTCATTTATTATGGCTAGGCACAAGTGCTCTTGAGCTTAACATGTCATCTACTTATATGTACTGTTTTGCAGAAAGAGAAAAAATCCTCGATCTTTTTGAAGGAATGTCTGGTGCTAGAATGTTCCCCTCTTGCTGGCGTATAGGAGGATTAGCCCGTGATTTAAATGAAGGCTTCGAAGATCATCTAAGAAAGTTTTTAAAAGATTTCCCACAAATGTTGCAAGAACTTCATCGTTTGCTAACAAACAATTATGTTTGGTGCCAAAGATTACAAGGTGTAGCTGTCATCGATGCAGATCTTTGCCACCAATTCATGTGTACAGGGCCTGTGATACGTGCAGCTGGGGTTCCTTATGATATTCGTAAGGTCTATCCCTACCTTGGTTATGAAAATTATCAATTTGATGTTCCAGTTTACCATGAAGCCGATTCCTATTCACGCTACCTTGTGCGTATGGAAGAAATGAAGCAAAGCGCATCGATTATTGAGCAGGCTTTAAGTAAATTGAAACCAGGTCCTGTCCTTACCGATAATCGTAAAGTGGCCTTACCGCCAAGAAGTGAATTAGCTAGGAGTATGGAAGCAGTCATCCACCAATTCAAGCTGATTAGTGAAGGTATAAGGCCGCCAGCGGGAGAACTTTATCATTGCGTTGAATCAGCAAGAGGGGAACTTGGTTTTTACTTAGTCAGTGATGGCAGTAATCATCCTTATCGCCTAAGGGTACGATCACCATCCTTTCCTCATATTCAGGTTTTAAAAAAGGTGATCCCAGGTTTGATCTTATCCGACGTTGTTGTAGCGATTGCAAGTGTAGATCCCATACTAGGAGATGTAGACCGATAACATGTTAAGTGAAAAAACAAAACAACTCATTCTTAGACTTCAAGAAAGGTATCCGGTAAAACGTTCTGCTCTTATTCCAAGTTTGCACCTTGCTCAGTCTGAAGTGGGTTATTTACCTCTTGAAGTGCAACAAGAGGTCGCTGACCTTTTTGATCTCGAGCTTAATGAGGTCAATGGGGTGGTGACATTTTACGATATGTTTTTTGAAAAACCAGTCGGCAAACACTTGATTCATGTTTGTAAAAACGTGTCTTGTATGCTTAGAGGTTCAGATGAATTAATGGGGCAACTCTGCCACCGTTTAAAAATAACAACAGGCGAAACAAGTGAAGACGGGGAATTTACGCTGATTGCTTCAGAATGTTTAGGTGCTTGCGATCGCGCTCCCATGATGTTGTTGGATGATCAGGTGGTAGGTCCTGTTAAAGAGGGTGAAGTCGACCATTTGTTAGAAGATGCCAAACACGGTGCAGGACACCCTTCTCCTATGAAGGTGATGGAGTCAATCCATGAATGAAATGCGTATATTGATGGCTCACACAGATGATCCAGAGCAATTCCAAATCGAGACATACGAAAAAAATGGTGGTTATCAAGCGATTAGAAAAGCTCTGCATGAAATTAAACCTGAAGAATTAACCGAACAGGTGAAGCAGGCGGAGTTAAGGGGAAGAGGGGGAGCAGGGTTTATCACAGGATTGAAATGGGGATTTATCCCAAAAGATCCGCACCTTACAAAGTATCTTGTTTGTAACGCCGACGAGAGTGAACCAGGAACCTTCAAAGATCGCTTGCTGTTGGAACGGGATCCTCACCAAGTGATTGAAGGGGTGATGCTTGCAAGCTATGCCATTGGCGCAAATTTGGCTTTTATCTATTGCCGTGGCGAATACTATGAAAGTATCACAAAGCTCATGCTAGCCGTTGATCAAGCTAAAAAGAAAGGTTACTTGGGATCGCAGATTTTTAACTCTAACTATGATTTAGATATTGTCGTTCACCCAGGTGCAGGAGCTTATATTGCTGGAGAAGAAACGGCACAGCTTAATTCTTTAGAAGGCTTTCGTGCAACACCTCGTCTAAAACCACCCTTTCCCGCTGTTAAGGGGCTTTATGGTCAACCGACCATCATCAATAACGTAGAAACCCTTTGTAACGTTGTCCATATCGTTAATCGTGGGGTGGATTGGTACAAGGGGATTGGCAAGCCTAAAAATACGGGTACAAAAATTTTTCAAGTGAGTGGTCATGTCCAAAAGCCCGGATGTTATGAATTTCCTTTAGGTGTCTCTTTAAAAGATGTTTTAGAAAAAGCTGGAGGAATGTTCCCTGGCAGAAGATTCAAAGCTTGCTATCCTGGAGGCTCTTCCTGTGCACTTTTAACTGAGCAGGATTTAACGATTGCGATGGATTTTGATACTTTAGCAGCGAGGAAATCGGCGCTTGGAACAGCATCCATTATTGTGATGGATGATAGTGCTGATATGGTTAAAGTCGCCCATCGTTTAATGCAATTTTATCAAAACGAATCATGTGGCAAATGTACGCCATGTAGAGAAGGAACTCGTTGGGTGGTGCAAATTTTAGGCAGAATCCTTTCTGGAGGGGGTACGTACGGTGATCTTAAGACGATTGAAGAGGCTTGCTCCTCTATGCTGCATTTATCCTTTTGCCCGTTGGCTGTTGGAGCTGCGCCTCCCATTGTCAGCGCCATGGAGCATTTTAAAGAAGAATTTGAACGTTATATTAACCGCAATCCTAATGCACATAGTACTCCAAAAATGAAGATTGCCTACCCCTATTTATAAAGCTTATGGACTCAGAAATTGTTAATTTTACCATCGATGGCATGCCTGTCAGTGCGCCTAAAGGGACGACAGTTTATACAATGATCAAAAAGCTAGGAATTAAAGTTCCTATCTTCTGTTATCAAGATCGCATGCCTCCCTTTGGCGCTTGTCGCGTTTGTTTAGTAGAAGTAGAGAAAATGGGTAAGCTTCAGGCTTCTTGCACGCTGGTAGCAACCGAGGGGATGGTGATTAGAACGCAAAGTGAGCTTGCTGTTAAAGGAAGAGAAGACATTTTAGAACTACTCCTTATCAATCACCCTTTAGATTGTCCAATTTGTGACCGAGGTGGGGAATGCCCGCTACAGGATCAAGTGGTGGAGCATGGTCCTGGTAAAAGTCGTTTTTATGAGGAAAAAAGGCATTTTACAAAGCCTCTTCCTCTTGGCCCCGTCCTGATGCTTGATCGTGAAAGGTGCATCGTATGTGCGCGGTGCACTCGCTTTAGTGAACATATTTCGGGAGATCATGCCTTAGAAATGCATGATCGAGGCTATAAGACAGAAGTCGGTACGCCCCATAAAGGGCCTGTTGACTCTAAGTTTATTGGCAATACCATCATGATATGCCCTGTTGGAGCGCTGACGAGCAATGTTTATCGATTTAGAGCTCGTCCTTGGGATAACTTGCCTACAGAAAGCACCTGTACTTTCTGTCCAGTCGGTTGCAGCATGATCCTGGATAATCGTGATGGTGAAATAGTAAGAACTCGATCCTTAGAAAACCGAGCCGTAAATGATATATGGCTATGTGATAAAGGATGGTTTGGTTATGAGTTTGTGACTCATCCAGAACGGCTAACACAGCCATTGATCAAGCGAGCAGGGCACCTTCAACCAGCTACATGGCAAGAGGCTATGGATCTCATCGTGGAAAAGATCTGCGAGATAAAGGGTAAGGGAAAGGCGGCAGCTTTTGGCGGAAATCCGCTTACAACTGAAGAGAACTACCTCTTTCAAAAATTAATGAGAGACGTGATTGGATCTAACCATATCGATCATCGCATGAACCCCCTTTTTGATGAAGAAGCAAGAGGGATGGAAATCTCGTTTAAGGATGTTGAATCACTATCGTATATAATCATTTTGGGAGCTGATCTAACTGAAGAAGTTCCCCTTTTATGGCTTCGTGTTAAACAAGCGATGAACAAAGGAGCTAGAGTTTATTTTCTAGGGCATTATGCTCCCGAGGTCGCGACTCAATTAGAAGATGCCATCCTGCATCCTCCTGGTAAAGAAATGGAAGCAATCGATAAGTTTGTGAACGAATTAATCGATCAAAACAAAGGTAGTAAAGGAGCTCTCTTTGTTGGAAGGCAATACCTTGGAACTCCGCATCAACACTCCCTTATCGCTAAGCTAAATGATCTCCAACAGAAAACACAAAACCTATCATTGAATTTTTTAAGTGGAAGCGGAAATAGTCGAGGGGCCTACCTTGCTGGCATGCGTCCGGATAGTGGACCTTTGTACCAAGCTTTAAACGAAAAAGGGCTAGGAACCCAAGAGGTTTTAGAACAAGCAGCACAAGAAGGATGGGATTTTTTATACGTGGCTGGTGCCAACCCTGTTAAAAAAACGCCATCCTCTCTTTGGCAGGCCGCTCGCTCTAAATTAGGATTTTTAATTGTTCAGGATCTATTTTTAACTGAAACCGCTTTGCAAGCAGACGTTGTATTGCCGACATCTTGCTTTCTAGAAAAAGAAGGTAGCTTTATCAATTTAGAAAACCGAGTTCAGAAACTAAAGCCTGGAAAGCTGCCTCCTGAAGGTCTTTTTAGCGATGGAGAAATTTTCTCGCTCATTGCTGAGTATTTAAATGTCTCTTTAAAGATCGATGAGCCATTCTCACAAGCCCTGAATGAAAAATTTATCAAGTCTATTCAAGAACCAGTTGGAAGAGATGAAGAGCTCTCATCTTTACAAGAAGGAGAGTGCTTTGTGACGTTAGCTCCTAAGCTTTTTGATCAAGGAGTGAGAATGAAGCATGACAAGCATTTAAGCCGCTTAGCTAAAGATCCTAAGGTCAGCATGAGCATGGAGACGGCTGCTAAATTCGATGCTAAGAATGGTGATTTCGTGCGTATTTGCCACCAGGGAAATTCGATTGTAGGTGAGCTTCGTATCGATTCCCAAGTTGCCGATGAGACAGTCGTTTTACCGGAAGGATTCGATCAGCTACCTATCTATGAATTAGGCAATTTATTCAATGGGTCTAAAGTGACGATCAAAAAAGAATACCAACACAAGTTCAGCCATGCTTTATGATACCCTTATTATTTTAATTAAAGGCCTTGTTCTTGTTCTGCTTCTCATGGGGGCAGCGGCTTATATGACACTGCTTGAACGTGTGATTTTAGCCCGTCTACAGCAAAGGTTGGGGCCCAATCGTGTTGGTCCTTTGGGATTGTTGCAACCGATCGCAGACGGCATCAAACTGCTAACCAAAGAACGATTCCAACCAACTAATATTGAAGTGTTTACTTATTGGCTTGCTCCCGGCATCTCAATGTTTTGCGCGTTAGCTGCTTTCGTCCTTATCCCTTTCGGTGGGCCTGTTGAGCTTTTTGGCCATCATCTAACATTACAGATTGCCAATATCAACGCTGGAATTCTTTTTTTATTAGCTCTTTCTGCTTTGGCCGTTTACGGGGTTGTTTTAGCCGGATGGTCCTCCAATAATCGCTATTCTCTTCTAGGAGGGCTACGCGGAACTGCACAGATGATTAGTTACGAGATTCCCATGGGCATGTCGTTATTAACGGTTGCCTTGATGGCAGGTACTCTTGATTTAAATGCGATCGTAGAAGCTCAGCGGCAGCAATGGTATATATGGACTAACCCCATTGGCTTTTTGCTTTATTTGATTACTGCATTTGCAGAGACAAACCGCGCTCCTTTCGATCTTCCGGAGGCTGAACAAGAACTAACGGCAGGGTATCATACAGAATATGGTGGCATGAAATTTGCCCTTTTTTTTGTCGCAGAATATGTCAATATTTTAGCCGTTTCTTCGATTGCTGTTACCCTATTTCTTGGAGGTTGGGTGGGGCCTGGGGACCTACCGGTCGTATGGTTTTTAGTAAAAATTGCTCCATTTGTCTTTTTATTCATGTGGGTGAGAGCAACACTGCCTCGTTTCAGGTATGACCAGTTGATGAGCTTTGGATGGAAGGTTTTAATCCCTGTAGCCATTATTAATCTTATTTTGACCGCTTATTTTACATTGGTATAAAAATGAAAAACAAGTTTTACCAAGTGTTGTCGATGCTCTGGGGGCTTATCATTGTTCTTAAGCATATGTTTAAGCGCCCAATTACCGTTCAGTATCCTGAAGAAAAACGTAAGCTTCCTCAGCGTTCACGCGGTCGTCACTACCTAACTAAATGGGAAGATGGTCTAGAACGTTGTGTTGGGTGTGAGTTGTGTGCCATCGTTTGTCCGTCTCAAGCTATTTATGTTAAACCCGCGCAAAATGAACCAGGTAATATGCATTCACATGGCGAACGCTATGCCTCTGATTTTCAGATTAATATGCTTAGATGCATCTATTGTGGATATTGTGAAGAGGCTTGTCCGACAGGAGCGATTATTCTTAGCAATGAGTATGAATTAGCGGATTATACACGAGAAGATCTGATTTATACAAAAGAGATCCTAACCGAACATCATCCAGGCGATTCTGGTAGAGATCCTAGAAGGGAAATTTAATATGGCTGTTTTTAATCACATTGCGGAATGGTTTTTTGGGATTCTCCTTCTTTTATCGTCGCTAGGAGTGTTACTAGCCAAAAAACCCATTTATGCCTGCCTTTCTTTTTTAATGACACTGATCACTCTAGCCATTCTTTATCTGCAACTTGCAGCCGATTTTATCGCGATTATGCAGGTGATTGTTTATGCTGGGGCTATTCTGGTCATTTTTATGTTTGTTATCATCCTTTTTCAGGATGCTCACCAACAAATTGTTCAAGAAGAAGAGCAAAGCTCTTGGTTTCTCTTAGCACTTGCTACTTTAAGCCTATTAGGAACTTTTTTGTTTTTAGGAAAGCATTTAGATGGGCTTCCAAGTTTAAAACGCGCATTGCCGGAAGGATTTGGAATGGTCGAAACAATCGGTAAGGAATTGTATATTGATTTTTTCTTTCCTTTTGAAGCGCTCATCCTCATTTTTTTGATTGCCATTGTAGGTGCCGTTTACATCGCAAGAAAGGTGAATCAATGAATATTTTATTGCTTGTGTTTATTAGCATGTCAATGTTTGTGCTAGGCATCATTGGAGTTTTATTTAAGCGCAATGCCTTGATGCTTTTTTTATCCGTTGAGTTAATGTTGAACGCGGCCAATCTTTTATTCGTGATTTTTTCTCATCATTGGGGAAATCAGATCGGTTTGATTTGGGTGTTTTTCGTTCTTGTTGTAGCTGCTGCTGAAGCTGCCGTTGGTTTTGCCATTATTATTAACTTGTTTCGGTCAAAGCAAGTGGTAGATGTCGATCAGTATAACACGTTGAAGGGATAAAAAATGACACAGCTTCTAATGATAGGCTTATGTATTCCACTCCTAGGATTTGCGCTTCTTTTTCTCTTTTCAGAGATATTGACGAGAAAAAGCATCCATAGGTTGGCGTGTGGAACGATTCTGATTTCCTTTTTATGTTTCTCTTACTTGTTTTATCTCTATCAATCACTGGAGCTGCAAGGCGTTTCCTTTTCTTTTTTTGAATGGTTACCTGTGCAGGGCATCCAGGCTGATTTTAAGCTGCATTTGGATGCTCTTTCTCTTTTAATGACGTTAATCATTACTGGGGTGGGATTTCTCATTCATCTCTATTCAATTGGCTATATGAGTCATGAAGAGGATTATGCGCGTTACTTTGCGTGTCTCAACTTTTTCGTTTTTTCCATGCTTTTACTCGTCCTGGCAGGGAATTTATTACTGTTGTTTGTAGGTTGGGAAGGGGTAGGGCTTGCCTCCTACTTGCTTATTGGTTTTTGGTATGAAAAAACTTCTGCTGCCAATGCTGCAAAAAAAGCTTTTATTGTGAATAGGATTGGAGATTTTGGCTTTTTGGTAGGTCTTCTACTCACCTTTTATTTATTTGGAACAAGTGACATTGCATCGGTCATTCAGATGTCACAGTTTGATATGCCAGTCGGTCTTCCCGTTGTGACACTGCTTACTCTTCTATTATTTATGGGAGCGACGGGGAAATCGGCACAACTGCCTCTTCATGTGTGGCTGCCGGATGCAATGGAAGGCCCAACTCCTGTGTCTGCATTAATCCATGCCGCAACAATGGTTACAGCCGGTGTCTACTTAATCGTTCGTCTTTACCCTCTTTTTATTCTAGCACCGATAACTTTGGTCATTATAGGGGGCATAGGGGCAGCTACAGCTCTTTTTGCTGCATTATGTGCGTTGGGACAAACCGATCTCAAAAAAGTCCTTGCTTATTCAACAGTGAGTCAGTTGGGTTACATGTTTCTTGCTTGTGGTGTGGGAGCTTTTTATGGGGCGATGTTCCATTTGACAATGCATGCCTTCATCAAAGCACTGCTCTTTTTGGCTGCTGGTAATGTGATTCATCGGATGCACGATGAAACGCAGATGGGTAAGATGGGAGGATTGAAAAAAGTGTTTCCCCGCACGCACTGGTTATTTTTAATCGGAGTGCTTGCACTCTCTGGGATTCCGCCTTTAGCAGCTTTCTTTAGTAAAGATTTGATTTTGGAAGAAGCCTACCTTTCTGGATATAAAACACTTTTTTATGTTGGTGTCATTACAGCAGCTTTAACAGCCTTTTATCTTACTCGAGCTTATTGCTTAACCTTTATGGGATCTCTCAAACAGGAAAACGCATCACTAAGAGAAGCTCCAAAAGTCATGATTTGGCCGGTAACCTTGCTTGCTCTCCTTTCTTTATTCGGAGGCCTGTTGGGAGTTTCCTTTGCTTCTAAACCTTCCTTATTAGAAGGGTTGCTGGCGAAGGTTGGCCTTGGCAGCTTAGAAGGAGAGCATTCCTATTATGCAAGTGGCCTTTCCATTTTTAGCGCACTAGCTGGAGTCATTGTTGCAACATGGGTGTACACACAGTATAGAGAAAGATTAACAGGCCCTTTGAAAATGTTACAAGACGCCTTTTACATGGATGAACTTTATGATAGGTTGATCGTTTGTCCTCTAGGGTATCTAGCAAGGTTGCTCGGTGCCACTGTTGAACCAAAGATCTTTGATAAGGGAATCAATGTAGCAGCAAGATCAACTGTGAGTACGGCTAGTTTATTGCAGAAAATGCAAAGTGGCCAATTAAGGTCATATGTGGCTTGGTTGGCCATTGGTGCAGCCTTTTTAATGGCTTATTTCATTTTGTGAAGGGAAAAATATGCCTTATTTAATGAGTTTGTTTTTTTTGCCTCTTGTTTCCGCTCTATTGATGGGGTTTTTAAAAGGAATCACACGGCAGCAGCAACAGTGGCTTGCCTTTTTGCTGAGTTTACTCCCTTTAGCCTTTTTACTTGGAAGTTACCCTCATTGGCTAGGAGCTGAAGAGAGATACCCTTGGTTTCCATTTCTTTCTATTGAATTTTCCTTAAAGGTCGACTTTCTCTCTCTTCTTTTTCTCTACTTAACCGCTATTGTTACACCTATCAGTATTTTATCGCTGAATCCGGGAAAAATTAATCGCCCGCATTACCTTTATAGCCTCATTTTGTTCCTACAAGGTTTATTGATCGGCTTTTTTACAGCGAATGATCTTGTTGTTTTTACTGTGTTTTGGGAAGCGATGTTGTTTCCTCTCTATTTTATTATTTCTATCTGGGGAGGGGTAAACAGAAAAAATGCAGCTTTTAAATTTATTGTCTATTTGATTGCAGGCTCTTCTCTCATGATCATTGGTTTATTAGCCTTATATTATTCAGCCGGTTTAGAGACTTTTGCTATCGATCAACTCAGTAATGATTCTATGATCTATTCCCCTTGGGTATTCGCTGTATTTGCTTTGGCATTTGCTGTGAAAGCACCGCTTTTTCCTTTTCATGGGTGGTTGCCGGATAGTTACTATGAAGCACCTATACCGGGAAGTATCCTTTTAGCAGGGTTATTATCAAAGGCGAGTATTTATGGGTTTCTTAGAGTTGGAATCGGTCTTTTCCCGTCACATATGATTGAATGGAGCTCTATTTTCCTATGGTTGGCGATCATTGGAGTGTTCTATGGGGGATTGGTGGCATGGATGCAGGATGACTTTAAAAAAGTCATTGCTTACTCAAGCTTTTCGCATGTTAATTTTATTCTAGTAGGTATCTTTGCATGGAGCCAAATTTCTCAATCAGGGGCTGTGATGCAGGCCTTCAATCATGGCATCACGATTACGGCACTGTTTTTGATCGTTGGCTGGCTTTATGAACGTGTAAATACGACGGACTTGAACACCTTTGGAGGTCTTGCGCGTTATTTCCCGCAGCTTTGTTGGATCACCTTATTTTTTGTTCTATCTTCCATCGCTTTACCTGGACTGAATAACTTTATAGGTGAAATCATGATTCTTTGGGGGCTTTTTATTTCTCAGCCTTTCCCGGCAGCTCTTCTTGCCTCTACTGTTATCCTTTCTGCTTTATATATGCTTAAGTGGATGCAACAAATTTATTTTGGGCGACCTTCACAGCTATCATTCATGTATCGAGATATAAGCAAAAAGGAAATAGCCATTTGTCTTCCACTTATTCTGATAATACTAGGTGTTGGAGTTTACCCTGCACCTATTATCACAAAAATAAAACCGTCTGAGCATGCAATTGCGATTGCACCTAATGAAAGAGAGTGATCATGAAGGATTCCCTAGTTAGATTGACTGATTTTGTGGCGATCAGCCCATTATTGCTTCTTCTATTTGGTTCATTACTAGTTTTAATACTAGAAAGCTTTATGGAAAATTTTGCTAAAAAAGCATCTTTTTACGTAGCGCTCATCTTTTTAACAGGTGCTTTTGTTGCGGGCTGTTACGTTCCCCAAAGTACAGATCCTTTGCTAACTCCCTGGCTACGTTTTGATGCTTTATCCCAATTTTTTACTCTTTTTTTTCTGACGATAGGTATTTTGGTGACTCTGCTTTCAGCATCATTTTTTAAACGCTTCGAAGCGAGTGTAGGGGAGTACTATTTTTTGCTTCTTTCTGCAGTGTTTGGCCTTATTTTAATCGGTTCTGCCGCCGATTTTCTTACCCTGTTTTTGGGGATTGAGACGCTTTCTTTATCTCTTTATGTATGGTGTGGTTACATGAAGAAATGGGAAATTTCTTATGAATCCGCCCTAAAATATTTTCTAATGGGATCGATGGCGGCTGCCTTTTTCTTGTATGGTGTAGCTTTAATTTATGGAGCCACGGGAACGACGAATCTTGCCAGCTTGCATTCCGCTTTTCAAGGGATAACTACATCCTACGATCAAACGCTCTTTCTTTCTGGGATTGCTTTTATCACTGTGGGTCTTGCCTTCGAAGCGGCTGTTGTTCCATTTCATGTCTGGGCACCTGATGTTTATGCTGGAGCACCTACGCCTGTGACGGCTTTTATGTCTGTTGGGACGAAAGCAGGGGCGTTTGCAGCCTTTATTCTTTTATTTCTTTTTGCTCTTCCTCAATTCGATGAAAGGTGGAATCAAGGCGTCGCCTTACTTGCTGGTGTAACGTTAATTTATGCTAATTTTGTGGCGCTGCAGCAAACACAATTAAGGCGTTTCTTTGCTTATTCAGGGATTTCTCATGCAGGGTTTTTGTTAATTCCTATTGTGGCAGGAACTCCGGATTCTCTTTCTGCCTTAAAACTTTACCTTGTGACTTATACCTTTGCTACTTTAGGTGCTTTTGCAGTTCTTTCGTTTTTAGATCAGGGCGAGGAAGGGATATCTGAGAAAGATTTAAAAGGACTTTTTCAAAAGTCACCATGGCTTGCGATTGTCTTTGCTCTTTGTTTTCTTACTTTGGCGGGGATTCCTCCAACAGCCGGTTTTTTTGCGAAATTTTATGTTTTTAAGGTGGCATTCCAATCGGGCTACAATTTCTTGATCATTATCGGTTTGCTGACGACCATTTTATCCGCTTACTATTACTTACGCTTTATTGCTTTAATGTTTAGCGGGGAAACAGAATATAAATCGTTACAAGAGTCATGGCCAGCCACAGTGGTTAGCTTATTTTCTTTTATTGTTCTTTGCTGGCTGATTGTTTATCCCTACTCGCTGCTCAATTTCTTGTTTTAGGGAGTGGCCAACGTTCATTACTGGAATGATGATAGAGGTTTTCTAATGCCTTTGATTATAAGTCTTGATCTGCTTCATGCTTGATCAACAAATTGATGATTGTTCTACTGTTGTGCTTCATTATCGGAGCCTACTGTAGCAATTACCTGCCTCGAACCCATGTTCTAATAGTAGTTCGAGAACCTCTGTGGAGCTATCTTTTGGGACGAGGGTAGATATGCCTTGAAGCTTGATTCCATATTGAAGGGTTAATCGTTCTAGTAATTCTGAGACATTTTGTTTGATGTTAGCGCTGGCGCCTAAGGTAGGATGCACTCCATTTTCAATTCCTAAGTCTAATACTTTTGGATTATTATCACGTACGGCAATATGAAGGCTCAATCCAAAGTTAACAAATTTGAAAATGGCAAGCACATTTTCGGATTGTTTAGATTGAATGGCCAATTGAACGAGAAGGTTTATATCATACTTGGAAGTAGGCAATCGATTCATGTTTGCCAAGAAAAGCTCCACTACTTCGGAATTGCAGTGAAGTAAAGCCTCTTTCAAGGCCACCCATTCCTTATAGGCATCTTGGATGGTTGCACCTAATTCGAAAAGAGCTTTCACTGTTTGGGATGATTTAGCGGTGTCCGAACTATTCCCTGCTTCAATTAACGCATAGTAAAGCGGGACGTTTCCTTTGTTATCACATTGATTGATATCTACGCCATGTGTATGTAAAAAACGGATGGTGTCAACATCATTAAATTTAATAGCTTTAAAAAGTGCTATGTTTGCTCGTTCTAAATCGGTAAATTGGCCATTTGGTGTGCTGGGTAGCAGAGCCCTTTTTAAGTGCGGGCAACTAAGATGAAATTTACGAATAGAGAGGATATGAGCTAGATCATCAATGGGTAAGTTTTGAAGTTTACTCAAACTATTTTTTACGTGGATGCCGCCTTGGTTATCATAAACAATGGATTCTTTAAGAAGGGCAAGGGCTTGCTGAGGGTGCTCTCCTTTCCATTTTTTCTTAACTAAAGAGCGTAGTTCCTGATGGAGAGATTGTAAATGTTTTTTTGCTTCTATTATGTCGTCACCTTGATAGCCATATTTTGTCGCTGAATCTAAGATCTGATAAGTGGCTCTTTCCTTGGCATCTCTGTTGACGAGATAAAGGTTTCCTAAAGAAGTGGTGTCAAGGAAGCCAAACACATGAAAGAGACAATCATTATTAAGAGGCAATGCATCCGTTGTAGGAGGGGTTAGGTTTTTAATATGGTTGTAAAGAGCTTCAACCTGTTTTCGTTTACTAAAAATTTTTCTCCACAACCAACAGAGTTTAGATTGTTTCTCTACATATCCATCGCGAATTTTAAGCGCTTTGCTTTTAAGATAGAGTATGGACTCAGAATGCGTCATACGAGCAAGGTGATGACCATCAGGGGAGGAAGAAGAATATTGAAGGCCTTCTCTTAAAACTTTTTCAATTTTTTTGAGGGAAGCAACAGCATAATGACGTTTCTTAGGCTTAGTCGTAGATTTGCTGATTGAAAAATTTTGAGTATTTAAAGAAACATCATAATAAGCGCTGCTTGTCATATCATTATAAGTAATTTATTTTTAATATTATACTTCAATTGTTTTATAAAATACAAGGAATAACACGGGTAAGGTGTAGTGCACCCATGGCTGTGTTGAATAATTCCCAGTAAAACCTTCGAGAATGCGACAAAAATGTCAGTAGAAAAGTTGCTAGCGAAAAAATGTTTGATGAAAATAGGTAGAAATAAAGAAACTCCTTGTTTCTCCGCCAAGAGAAAACAAAGGAGTCTCGATGCGCGAACGCAACTGGTCAGAGTATAACAAACAACTCATTCAAAGAGGAAGCTTAACTTTTCTTATCGATCCAAAAATGATCAAAGAACTCAAGACGTCAGCGACGAGAGCAAAGGCAAAAGTTGGTCGTCCTCAAGAGTTTTCAAACCGCCTTATAGAACTCCTTGCGATCATCAAAGTTCATTTCAAAATGGCCTATCGCTTTCTAGAAGGATTCGCAAAATCTTTCCTTATAAAATTTTTTCCAGGATTAAAGCTCCCCACCTATTCGCTTATATGCAAACGGGTAGCGACTATAGAGCTATCATCTTTACCCTTAAGTAAAGGAGGGACAATTGTTTTAGATAGCACAGGGATGAAGGTTACTGGAGGAGAGCCTTTAGAATATCCATATTTTTCTGAGCTTCTTAATAGAATTTCACAACTTGGTAAGTGGTTTCGCATTGCTACAGGAGGTGTAGTGCACCCATAAAAAACAGGACCACCTAGTTTGCTTCTTAAGACATAGGAGTATGACTAGAATTATGACTAATAGCAAATTAATAACTTC
>BBPT01000009.1 GCA_000829755.1 Parachlamydiaceae bacterium HS-T3 | reverse complement strand
TTTTTTTGCCATTTTCACAGTAAAATTTATTCTAAGCAATTTTTTTTTATCATTTTTTTGTTGCTCAAATAGAAAAGCTTAAATATAAAATATCAAATTTTAAGTTGTCATTTGTTGGTTTAAGATGTTTAAGTATTTGCTATTTCTTTTCTGTACGTTTTCATTAATTGCTGAAGAAACCAATAATGGCGGTCGAGCCACATTCTCATCAGAAACTAATCCCTTTCCCCTTGCCGATTTAAATGGCGAGCCAAGTGCCATCGTAGGCGGGTGTATTAACGTCATTACAGGGGACTATGTTGATTTCCAACAAGATTTAGTTGTTCCAGGGGTCATACCCCTTCCTGTTGAAAGGTCCTATTGCAGTTCGGATGCCTCCGAAGGCAACCTTGCCCATAGCTGGCATCTTAACCTTTGTGGATTGATTGAATGGTTTAATAAAAATGAAACAAAATTAAAGTGGAAGGGAGCTTTTGGCAGGGAGCTACATTTTAAAAAGAAGAGAGAGTTTTTTGGCAAAGAGCTACTTTTTGGAAAGAAAAAAGAGGCCTTTGGCCTTAATAAAACAATGTTGAGACAAGGAATAGCAAATAATTCGACAGGAGCTATTAGCGGCAAAACACAGGTTAGAAATTACCATATTTATGAAGATACACCAAAGAAGAATAACTTTACCCTCGTCAATGGGGAGGGCACGAGATATATTTTCAAGTATGATAAGAAGAGCAGCGGATTCTACTATGATCTGAAGACTGAAATTAGGCCTAATAATCTTCGAATCAAATATGAGTACCTCCAGGGAACGGGTTATATTCGTCGCGTTCATGTAGCTAGACCCGACAATTCCTGCATGCAGTCTTTAGACTTTGAATATAAAGACTACAAGCGCGGAAAAAGAGAACAACAGATCACGATTTCGACCCATGATGGTCGAAAAGTGACTTATATTATGGATCGCTTTAAAAAGGCAAAAATAGGGGATTACCGCGACATTCTTTATTACGTTAGAGAAGTCATAAGGCCAGAATTACCTAATGAGAGATACCAATATAAGACGATTAATGGCCATGAACGGGTAGTTTGGAAAGAACATTCTCCTAATGGCAACTTCACTAATGTTACCTATTATACTAAAGGGCAATATGGCCCTGTTGAAATTGATGGTACTCATCCATGGTTTTTACGCGTCCGAGAAATCCAAAGGCCGCTAGGCACTGATGCGACCCCTCACACTGCTTTTCGTTTCGAATATCATCTACCCAAGAATGCAGAAAATAAGTTTGTCGGTGGCACATGTGGGGTATACAATGCCCATGGCTGTAAAACAGACTATTGCTGGGATGACCTCAAACGATTAAGACAAATTAATCGTTATAACGCGCATGGTCATCTTTACCTTCAGGACAATCTATTTTGGGGTAAGGATCTGCATTCTGGAGATTTGCAGTCCCGTGCTGTTAGCTGCAATGGGGTTCCTCTATTTTGTAGGAACTATTCCTATGATAGCTTTGGAAACGTGGTTCTCGATAAGTTGTACGGGCAGCTGAGCGGGCAAAACGAAATCCCTCTTCTCATTGATGGAGAGGGCAACCCGATTGAAAACTTAACAGAGCGTCATGAGAAAAGATACAGCTACTCTCAAGACAATAAAAACCTTTTACTCTGGGAAGAAGAGGGTAGCCGAAAAAAGAATTATGTTTATTACCCGCATAATAACCAACTCGCCTGCGTCTTTACCTATAGCCATGATCATTTAGTTTTAAGAGAGTTCCATACCTATGACGAAGATGGCAATTTGCAGTCAACGTCAACAGATAATGGTTGCACGACCAATCCGGATGATCTCACTGGTGTTACTTTCAAGAAAATTCGCCGCATTCAGTCAACGAAGAACATGCCTTGGGGATTACCTGAAGTTGTAGAAGACTATGGCGTTGATCTAACGACTCAACAAGAAATTTTAGAAAAGAAGGTTCTTAATTGCTACAACGCTGCTGGTAAGTTAGTTCAGCAAAATCGCTATGATTGCCATGGCACTTATGTCTATTCGCTTTATTGGGAATATGATCATAAATATCGATTGATCAAAGAGACGAATGCTCTTGGGGAATCGGTTTGTAAGCGTTACGATGATCATGACAATCTCGTTTGGGAAAGCGGTCCTGATCATCATGTCTATCGAGAGTACGTTTATGATTATTCGAATCGTTTAATAGGCAAAAAGGAAGTTCATCCTGATGCTACATTATTAACGCACTACCGTTACAATCTGCTTAGCCAAAAAGTAGAAGAGGTTGACCCTTACGGTAATTCCACGTTGTTTGAGTATGATGATTTTGGTCGGATGGTGCGAAAAATTTCTCCGACTATTCTCCATTTTAGCGGGCAAGTTACTAGACCTACCTTATTTCAGGAATATGATGGCTTAGGCAACCCTTGCGTTGTACGAAATGAAAATAGTGATGTTACACGCACGCAGTACACGGTTAGGGGAAAGCCTTTTCATATCGACTTCCCTGACGGTACTTTCGAACGGTATAGCTATTACATTCATGGCCCTTTGATGTTCAAAAGAGAGCGTAATGGATGCGCGACGATCTATGAGAGAGATTCTCTAGACCGTGTCATCGAAACACGCTTTTATGCACCTGATGCAAGCCTTTTATGGAAAACAACCTGTCTCTATGATGCTTTCCATCTTCTCCAAGAGACGGATGCAATGGGGCATGTCACAGAATATGCCTATGATCCTTGTGGGCGTAAAATTAGTACAAAAAAAGGTGATTATCTTGAAACGTATGAGTATGACCCTTTAGGCCGTTTAGCTAAGCAGTCTTCCTTTTACAATAGCACTGAAGCAGTCGTTAAGTCTTGGCGTTACGATTTTTTAGATAGGAAAACTGAAGAAAAGACAGAGGATTTAAATGGCCATGTTTCTGAGCTGATTACCTATTACTATGATCATTCAGGCAACTGTACCCATACGATTACCTATGGAAAAAATGGCCGGCCTCAGATCGATGAGAAGATTTATAACACTCATGGAGTCGTTGCTAAGCACATCGATCCAGCTGGTCATGTCAAACACACGAGAATGGTCTTTGATTATCGCAATTCTCTTGGTCAGCTTGTTTCGGCTCAAGAAACGATTGATTCGCTAGGCAATGTAGCCCTTGTTATCAATGATGCTCTTGGCAACAAGTCGTGCATTGAATTTCGCAATCCAATAGGTGAGCTCATCCAAGCACAGGAATTTTTCTATGATCAATGTGGGAAGATTTGCAAAACCGTAGAAAAAGTCATAAGCCCTCAACAACCTACCCGGGAAGTGGTCACATTCTGCGCTTTCAACTCAATGAACCAGATCGTGGCTAATTTTGAAGCTTTTGGTTCTAAGGATCAGAAGGTGACTCACTATCATTATAATCATGATGGTCAACTTATTTGCATTGAGAAGCCGAGTGGCAAAAAGATTAATCACACCTATCATCCTGACGGTCTACTAGCGACCTATATGTCGGATGACTTTGCTTATCGCTATGAGTATGATCTAAGCCAGCGTTTGATTAGCAGCTTTGACCAGATATCGCAAACGGGCTTTACACGTACTTATGATGAACAAGATCGCTTAATTGAAGAAAGGCAGGGGCATATACCGCTTCGCTATCAAAGAGATGGTTTGGATCGAGTAACCGCCTTAATTTTGCCCGATGGAGCCTCTGTCCATTATGAATATGCTGGAGAGCAATTAAAAAGCGTTTATAAGAAAACAGCCCTTGGAGAAGAGTTATATCGCCATACTTATGACGAGTTTGACTACTGTGGAAACGCCATCAAAGAAACGCTGATTCACCAAGCAGGTGAGAGGCTGCGCGAATTTGATAGCAAACAGCGTCTCGTTTTTGCAAAAACGGCCTTCCATGAAGAGTTGATCCCTGAGAATGGTTATGATGCACATGATAACTTGCTTCTTGTTGAAGGACATGATCCGCAAGGGAATTTTAGATGGAATTATAGCTATGATGCGCTATCTCAGCTCACAGCTGAAAATAGCCATGCTACGCATACTTACCAATATGACTCCATCTATAATCGAACGAATAAGGATAGTCATGAGTACAGTTTAAATGACCTGAATCAAGTATTGCATGATGGTCTATTTAGCTATCAATATGATGATGATGGCAACTTGATTCGCAAGCAATCTGCTAAAGATGTCTATGATTATGCTTACGACTCTCTTGGCAGACTGATTAAGAGCACGCATAATGGGGTGACTACCTCTTATTGTTACGATAGCTTTAACCGAAGGTTGTCTAAAACAACACAAGAACGAACCACCTATTTTCTTCATGATGTTGAAAATGAAATTGGAGCGATTGAAAATGGCGTCCTTATTCAGTTCAGAGCATTAGGCCTTGGAGAGGGAGCAGAGCTTGAGGCGGCTATTGCCTTTGAGTTGAATGGTGAGGTGTTTGCTCCGATCCATGGCTTTGCAAGCCAGGTGATAGGTCTTGTTGATCGGACTGGTCAGGCGGTAGAAAGCTATCGCTATTCGTCCTTTGGTGAAGAGTTTATTTTTAATGCCAAAGGCCAACAACTGAAGGCTTCTTCTGTTAATAACCCTTGGCGTTTTTGCTCGAAGCGCATCGATCAAGAAACTGGTTTTATCTACTTTGGAAACCGCTACTATGATGCTTCATTGGGAAGATGGATCACTCCTGACCCCATTGGCCATGAGGATGG
>BBPT01000010.1 GCA_000829755.1 Parachlamydiaceae bacterium HS-T3 | reverse complement strand
AAGATAAATCGTACGATTATTATTTAATAGCTCAAACTTTCAATAGTTTTTTTTATTGAGAATTTGATCTTGGTTCAGATTGAATGCTGACAGCGTGGATGAGGCATGCAAGTCGAACGGAATACGGGGCAACTCGTATTTAGTGGCGGAAGGGTTAGTAATACATGGGTAACCTGCCTTTAACTTTGGGATAACGATTGGAAACGATCGCTAATACCAAATGTGGTGCAAGAAGTATCTTCTTGTTATTAAAGTGGGGGATCGCAAGACCTCGCGGTTAAAGAGGGGCCCATGGGATATCAGCTAGTTGGTGAGGTAACGGCTCACCAAGGCTAAGACGTCTAGGCGGATTGAGAGATTGACCGCCAACACTGGGACTGAGAACTGCCCAGACTCCTACGGGAGGCTGCAGTCGAGAATCATTCGCAATGGGCGAAAGCCTGACGATGCGACGCTGTGTGAGCGATGAAGGCCTTCGGGTCGTAAAGCTCTTTCGCCTGGGAACAAGAAAGGCAAGTTAATACCTTGCCAATTTGAGGGTACCAGGTAAAGAAGCACCGGCTAACTCCGTGCCAGCAGCTGCGGTAATACGGAGGGTGCAAGCATTAATCGGATTTATTGGGCGTAAAGGGCGCGTAGGCGGAAGAATAAGTCGGGCGTGAAATCCCAGGGCTCAACCCTGGAACAGCGCTTGAAACTATTTTTCTTGAGGGTAGGCGGAGAAAACGGAATTCCACAAGTAGCGGTGAAATGCGTAGATATGTGGAAGAACACCCGTGGCGAAGGCGGTTTTCTAGCTTATACCTGACGCTGAGGCGCGAAAGCAAGGGGATCAAACAGGATTAGATACCCTGGTAGTCCTTGCCGTAAACTATGTATACTTGGTGTAACTGGACTCAACCCTAGTTGTGCCGAAGCTAACGCGATAAGTATACCGCCTGAGGAGTACGCTCGCAAGGGTGAAACTCAAAAGAATTGACGGGGACCCGCACAAGCAGTGGAGCATGTGGTTTAATTCGATGCAACGCGAAGAACCTTACCCAGGCTTGACATGCAAAGGACAGCACTAGAGATAGTGCCTCCCTTCGGGGCCTTTGCACAGGTGCTGCATGGCTGTCGTCAGCTCGTGCCGTGAGGTGTTGGGTTAAGTCCCGCAACGAGCGCAACCCTTATCATTAGTTGCCAACACTTAGGGTGGGAACTCTAATGAGACTGCCTGGGTTAACCAGGAGGAAGGTGAGGATGACGTCAAGTCCGCATGGCCCTTATGTCTGGGGCTACACACGTGCTACAATGGTCGGTACAGAAGGCAGCGAAACCGCGAGGTGAAGCAAATCCAAAAAACCGATCTCAGTTCAGATTGTAGTCTGCAACTCGACTACATGAAGACGGAATTGCTAGTAATGGCGAGTCAGCAACATCGCCGTGAATACGTTCCCGGGTCTTGTACACACCGCCCGTCACATCATGGGAGTTGGTTTTACCCGAAGCCGCTGACTTAACCGCAAGGAGAGAAGCGTCTAAGGTAAGGCTGATGACTGGGATGAAGTCGTAACAAGGTAGCCCTTCCGGAAGGAGGGGCTGGATCACCTCCTTTAAGGACAAGGAATAGCCAGTTAATGGCTATACCGACGGTTGGGCAAGCTTCTAGCTTGTTACATTGTCTTCTTCGCTTTGTCAAAGGCGAA